>JAGOQT010000380.1 GCA_018007255.1 Phycisphaerae bacterium
GCCCTGGTTCGGGTCATCCTGGACTTCGAGGACAAGGACGGGTGGTACAAGAGCACGGACGGCCGAGGGCACTCCCTGGTGGTCCGGGAGCCTGGGTCTGTGGATCCCGGCTTGCTGGGTGACAAGGACTCGTGGCTGGCCAGTCCTGGGATCGGAGGATCGCCCGGACAAGGCGATTGAGCCTCATGGGCCTGTTTACACCGTTTAGCTGTCGGATATGGGCGGTGGCCGCAGGGTTGGCCCTGGCGGCATGGCCCTTGTATGGCCAAGAGATCCTGATTACCGAGGTGATGGCCGTGAATGGCCGCACCCTGGCCGATGAATCGGGCGAGTACGGCGACTGGGTCGAGCTGTACAACCCCACGGGCCTGCCGATCGACGTTGGGGGGCTGTTCCTGACCGACGACCCTGAGGACCCCACACTGTGGCAGATCCCCACGGGGCGGCCTTCGGACACGGTGATCGGTCCGGGCCGGTTCCTGTTGATCTGGGCGGACCAGGGCCCGCCCACGCCCGGGCTGCACGCTGGGTTCAAGCTGGAGGCGGGCGGGGAGTCGGTCAGTCTGTTCGACAGGGATGGGGCCAGGCTGATCGACTCGGTGGTGTTCCCCAGGCAGAGGACGGACATCTCCTACGGTCGTGACCCCCACGACACGGGTCAGTGGAGGTACCTGATGGCCCCC
Organism: Phycisphaerae bacterium; assembly: GCA_018007255.1. Classification (GTDB taxonomy): domain Bacteria; phylum Planctomycetota; class Phycisphaerae; order Sedimentisphaerales; family Anaerobacaceae; genus DTPU01. The sequence goes on from JAGOQT010000380.1 coordinate 684, forward strand.
ACGCCGGGCGGGCCCAACCTGGCGGCCTTCACCGGCGAGGTGGCGGACCTTCGGGTCAGCCACGGGCGTGGTTTCTACGACGCACCGTTCTTGCTGGAGATCTCTACGGACACGGCAGGTGCTACGATTGTGTACACGGTGGATGGGGGTGTGCCGTGCGATGCGTTTGGGGTCCGCTCTGCCGGTGCGAGGGTGTACACGGGTCCGATCTCCGTGAGCACGACCACGTGTGTGCGTGCGGCGGGCTGCAGGTCCGGCTGGCTCTCGACCCCGGTGCAGACCCATACCTACATCTTCCCTGAGGCCGTGCGTCACCAGGCCACCGACCCCACCACGGGGGCCCAGGTGGTGCCGGTGGGCCATCCAAGCACCTGGCCTGGCGGTTCCAGCTCGGGTGCCGTCACAGGGGATTACCAGGTCGATCCCGACGTGGTGGGTGACAACGACAAGTTCGGGGGTCTGTACAGGCTGACCTTCAAGGACGACCTCAAGGCCGTGCCCACGATCTCCGTGGTCATGGCCCTAGACGACTGGTTCGGTCCCACCGGGATCTACATCAACCAGTCACAGGACGGTACGGAGAGGGCGTGTTCTCTGGAGTGGATCGACCCCAACGGCGCTGGCGGATTCCAGATTGACTGTGCGATGGCCATGCAGGGAGGGGTCGGCGGCGGGGGCACGAGTCTGGACCGCTGGAAGGTCAATAAACTCTCCATGCGCCCGCGCTTCAAGACCACCCTCGACAACGGGCAGCCCACGGGCGGGCCTTCGGGCCTGGACTATCGCGTCTTCCCCGACTCGCCCGTCACTCGCTACGACACCTTCGTGCTCGATGCCCTCTTGGCCAATACCTGGAACCACAAGGCAGCCTCACAGAACACGCACCCCAATTACCTCCAGGACCAGTTCACAGCAGACCTTCACAATGCCATGGGAGGCCACTCTCCGCACGGCCTCTTTGCCCACCTCTATATCAATGGGTTGTACTGGGGGATGTACAACGTCCACGACCGTCCGGACCACGCCTGGGCGGCCCAGATGTTCGGCGGCGAGAAGGACGAGTATGACTGCCTGAGGCACAACGCCGGCAACGTGGTCCACAACGGCCCTGGCGGCAGTGGCAGTGCCACGACCCGATTCAATGCCATGATCAGTGCGGCCAACGCCGTGGCCTCGGATCCCACAAACGCGGCCAGGTATGACGCCCTGTGCCGGATGCTGGACGTCGACAACTTCATCACGGAGATCCTGGCCCATTGGTATGCCTTGAACTGGGACTGGCCGGACAAGAACTGGTATGCGACGCATCGCAATACCCCTGAAGGCCGATGGCGATTCCACTGCTGGGACGCGGAGCACGCCCTGGAGTACTGGGATTCGCGGAACATCCGCGGTCTGAGCGAAGGCGGCATCCATGACAAACTCAAGACCAACGCAGAGTACCGCATGCGGTTTGCGGACCTGGCGCACAGGTTCTTCTTCAACGGCGGGGTGCTCTCCTATCCCGCGGTCGCAGACCTGTATCGTGCCCGCGTTGCGGAGATCGACCGGGCCATAGTGGGGGAGTCCGCCCGATGGGGCGACACACGATTGGCCACGCCGGGCACTCGTGCGGACTGGGCGGTCGTTGAGGCCAACGTCATCGACCTGTTCCTTCAGCCTCGTCCGGACTTCATCCTGAACTGGCTCAAGACCGGCGGCCTGTACCCGGCGGTCGGGGCCCCGGTCTTCCAGGTCAACGGTTCGTACCGGCACGGCGGGCAGGTCGCATCCACGGACACGTTCTCCATCACCGTGCCCCCCGGGACCACGGGCAAGATCTACTACACACTCGATGGCACCGATCCGCGTGTGCCTGCTGAGGGAAGCCAACAGCCTCCGCCGACCGTGACCCTGGTGCCTGAAGACGCTGCCAAGAAGGTCCTTGTACCCACGCAGGATATCGGCACGACCTGGCGGGGGGGCAACGAGCCATTCAACGACTCGACCTGGACACACGGCACGCCCACGACCTCGGTGAAGGTTGGCGGTGTGGGCTTCGAGACGGGAACGGGCTATGAGGCCTACATCACCTACGACGTCCGCTCTGTGATGTACGGCAAGAACGGCAGTTGCTCCATCCGTATCCCGTTTATGGTGACAACGGAGCACCTGGCGGCGACCAAGGCCGTGACCTTGCGGGCGCGATGCGACGACGGATTCGTGGCGTTTCTTAACGGGGTCGAGGTGGGGTCCATCAACAGGCCTGCGACCTTGGCCTGGAACAGCACCTGCGCAAACCGTTCGGACTCCCCGGACCTGGTTGAGGTGCCCCTGACGAACGCCGTACCTGCGTTGCGGATGGGCAGCAATATCCTGGCGATCCATGCCATGAACCAGAGCACGACGAGTACAGACTTCCTGTTCTCTGCAGAAATGGTCGCGAGCAGCGCCGCCGCCCCTGGGTCTGATGCCCAGGTCTCGCCATCGGCCCTCCTCTATACCGGTCCTGTGCAACTCCTGTCCAGCGCCCGGGTCAAGGCCCGGGTCCTGAGCAGTGGGGAGTGGAGTGCGTTGAACGAGGCGGTGTATGCAGTGGGTCCAGTGGCGGAGTCCCTTCGGGTCACGGAGATCATGTACCACCCGCTGGACACAGGGGACCCGGGGGACGCGAACGCGGAGTACATTGAGCTGGCGAACGTGGGGTCTGAGGCGGTCAACCTGAATCTGGTCCGGTTTACGGAGGGCATTGGGTTCACGTTTGGCGACATGTCCCTCCAGCCTGGCCGATGCGTTCTGGTGGTCAAGGATCTGGGTGTGTTCACGGCCCGGTATGGCGAGGGTCTCCCC
>JAGOQT010000381.1 GCA_018007255.1 Phycisphaerae bacterium
ATCGCAGGCAGGACGCCCGTGGGCACTCCCTAGAACTGCGGCGGAAGCGTGGGGTAGCCCTCGCCCGCAGGTCTGCGCCTGAGGATCTGGTCCAGGGCCTGCTCCATCCGGTCCACCTTCTGCCTGAGGCCCTCGACCTGGGCCCGAAGCTCCGCAACCTGCGTATCGAGGCCACGGACGGACTCCGGGGTGACACGCCCGCCCGCAGGGGATGCGCCGTCCCGGACCGGTGTCCGCAGCGGCCGTTCTGCCTGGATCCGCCGGGACTCCTGCACCTGGAGCTCCGCTGCGGTGATCTGCGCCCTGACCCCGTTAAGCTCCTCACGAAGGGCCCTTGCCTGATCGCCCTCCTTGTCCTCGATCCCCTGGAGCTGGCCCTGGATCTCCCCTGCCCGCTCCCTGAGCTCCTGGAGCCTCTGTGCCTGTGGGCCGGCCTGCTGCCTGGCGACCTGGGCCTCGGTCTGGGGCCCCCTTCGCCCTCGATCCAGGTTCCGGAGCTGGGTCTCGATCCGCTCAATCTGCTCCTGCAGGGCCTGCCGCTCGGACTGAAGGACCAGCGCCCGCTCCCCAGTCGCCTCCGGGCGCTCGGCCAGGGCCTGCTCCGTCTGGCGGACCTGGTTGCGAAGCTGCTCAAGCATCCGGTTGAGCACGTTCCTGCGCCCGGCCACGGCAGCCGGGTCCGGCTGGTCAGGCCGCTCCTGCCTCTGCACCTGCTCGGGTCTTGCCGCAGGGGCATCCCGCGGCTGCGCGATCGCCGCGCTGACCGCGATCACTGCCGCCAGCACGCCGGCCCCAAGGGTGCATCGCCCCCAGACCCGGTGGTCCCCCCTGCCCTGCCCGACGATCCTGCGAATCCGCTCATGCATGGTATGCCCCCTTTCCAGCACGTGGTCTGGTCTGCGAGACCGTGTCTTCGTCTTGGGACATCATAGCGATGGGGAGCCACAAGCCGCAAGGGATCCTCTGACGACCTGCGGCTTGCCTTCAACCACAGGCCCTGTCATGATGGCCCAGGATGGGGCTGGGCCGGCGCCTGCCGTGCAGGGCCGGGCCGCCCTGCTGTCCGGAAAGGGCTGAACATGTACCGGAAAGGCATTCAAGTCAGGCGTATCTCCTGGATCGGGGTGTGTGTGCTGGTCGCAGCGCCGGCTGTCTGGGCCCAGGGGCCCCGACAGAGGCTGTCCCTGGACCTGCACTGGAGGTTCCAGAGGGGCCAGGCCCAGGGCGCGGACCAGCCTGGATATGACGACCGTGCATGGAGGACACTGGACCTGCCCCACGACTGGGGCATCGAGGGACCCTATGCGCAGGACGAGCCCACCAGCGGCCAGGGCGGGTACCTGCCCACAGGGGTCGGCTGGTACCGCAGGCACCTCCGCATACCGGACGCGTACAGGGACAAGAAGGTCAGCGTGGAGTTCGACGGGATGTACGAGAACAGCCAGGTGTGGGTCAATGGCCACCCCCTGGGCCATCGTCCCTTCGGATACATCGGGTTCCGCTACGACCTGACGGGCCACCTGGTGTTCGGGGGCCAGGACAACGTGATTGCCGTGAGGGTGGACAACTCCCGCCAGCCCAACTCCAGGTGGTACTCGGGCTCGGGCATCTACAGGCACGTGTGGCTGACGGTCACGCATCCGGTGCACGTGGCCCCTTGGGGCACGTTCGTGACCACGCCCAAGGTCTCCCAGGACACCGCCATCGTGCGGGTGCAGACCCGGCTGCAGAACGAGCAGACCCAGGCTGTCCGGTGCACACTGACCACGAGCATCCTGGACGCGGAGGCCAAGGTCGTTGGATCCGTGGAGTCCGGCCAGGACGTCTCAGCCCAAGGCGACCAGGAGTCCGTCCACGAGGTGGCGGTCCGGCAGCCCAGCCTCTGGTCCGTGGAGGCCCCGTACCTGTACACCCTTCGCACACGGGTCCGCGTGGGAGACCAGGTGGTGGATGAGTGCGACACGCCCTTTGGGATCCGCGAGGCGGTCTTCGACGCGGACCGGGGCTTCCTGCTCAACGGCCGGGCCGTGAAGCTCAACGGCGTGTGCCTGCACCACGACGCGGGCTGCATGGGTGCGGCCGTGCCGGAGCGGGTGTGGCAGCGGCGCCTGGAGATCCTCAGGGACATGGGGTGCAACGCCATACGTACCGCGCACAACCCCCCTGCCCCGGAGTTCCTGGACCTGTGCGACCGCATGGGATTCCTGGTCATGGACGAGGCCTTTGACGAGTGGAAGGTGCCCAAGGGCCAGATCGGCCCCCATGGGTACCACCTCTACTTCGACGCGTGGTCCGAGCGGGACGTGACGGACCTCGTGCGCAGGGACAGGAACCACTGCTCTGTGGTGCTGTGGAGCGCGGGCAACGAGGTCGGGGACCAGACCGCCCAGGACGGGGTCCAGACCCTGCGGCGGCTCCTGGAGATCTTCCACAGGGAAGACCCCACGCGCCCCGTGACCGTGGGGTGCGACCAGATCGCTGCCGAGCCTCGGAGTGCGCCCCAGGCGTTCCTGGACCTGTTGGACGTGGTGGGCTACAACTACGCGGACCGCTGGAGGGACCGGGCAGAGAAGGTCTACAGCATCGACCGGCACGCGTACCCCAACAGGAAGGTCATCGGGACCGAGAGCGGATCCATGGGCGGGGTGCGGGGGGATTACCGCGCCCTGGTCCCGGACCAGACCCAGGGTCCGTTCGGCCTGTTCCGGGGCATGGGCAGGGGCCGGATGATCGACGTGGAGCAGCTGTGGCGGTTCGTGCGCACGTACGACTACGTGGCAGGCGACTTCATGTGGACGGGCATCGACTACCTGGGCGAGTCCAGGTGGCCGTCCAAGGCCGCGTCCTCCGGGGTCTTGGACACCTGCGGATTCAGGAAGGACGGCTACTACTTCTACCAGAGCCAGTGGACGGACAGGCCCATGGTCCATCTCTTCCCGCACTGGAACTGGCAGGGCCGCCAGGGCCGGATCATCCCCGTCACCTGCTACACGAACTGCGACACCGTGGAGCTGTTCGTGAACGGCAAGTCCTACGGCGTCAAGGGCTATGCCTTTCCCAGGCCGGGCATGGAGCTCCGCTACGGCAACTACCCGGCGAGGGCCAGGGCCCTGCGCACCACCGCAGACCTGCACCTGACCTGGGACGTCCCCTATGAGCCGGGCACGATCAAGGCCGTGGGGACCAAGGACGGCCGGGAGGCGTGCGTGCAGGAGATCTCCACCACGGGTCCGGCTGCAGCCATCGGTCTTGCCGTGGACAGGGACCGGATCGCCGCCTCCAGGCAGGATGTGGCCCATGTCACCGTGGCCATCGTGGATGCCCAGGGCAGGACCGTGCCCACAGCGGACAACGAGGTCCGTTTCGAGATCCAAGGCCCAGGCAAGATCCTCGGCGTGGACAACGGCGATCCGGCCAGCCACGAGGACTACAAGGCCGACCATCGCAAGGCCTTCAACAGCCTGTGTCTGGCCATTGTGCAGGCCTCGCAGGCACCGGCCAGGGTC
>JAGOQT010000382.1 GCA_018007255.1 Phycisphaerae bacterium
CCCCGAGGGCGTGTGGGTCCGGATGGGTCGGCAGGCTGCGGGCCGCAGCACGGGGCGGGTCGTTGAGGTCCCGTCTGACCCGCGGGGCCACCTGGTCCACCGCAGGGTCGATCGCAGCCCAGGGGTCGAGCCTGGTGATGGCCATCGTGGTGGCCCGCCTGCTCGGCCTGCAGGCCTTCGGACAGTTCGTCCTGGTCCAGTCGACCTCGTTGATGCTGCAGGGTGTGGGCGGCCTTGGACTGGGCCTGGCCACCACGCGCAGGGTGGCCGGCCTCAGGAGCCGGGACCTGGAGCGGACCGGCCGAGTCATGGGCTTCTCGCTCCTGTTCACCCTGGGTGTGGGCAGCCTTCTGGCCTGCCTTGCCCTGGCAGCCCCAGGGGCCCTGTATCGGTCCGTGCTGGGCACGGCAGGTCCGGCCGGCTCGGTGCGTCTGGTGGGACTGATTGCCTTCGCTGAGATGCTGACTCGGATCCAGACCGACATCCTGATTGGCCTGGAGGCCTTTGCGGGCATGGCCCGCGTGTGTGTGGTGCGGGGGGGCTTGACCCTGTCCATGGTGGCCCTGGGGGCCTACGCCTTTGGATTGGCGGGTGCCCTGGGCGCACTGGCAGCGGCGGCCCTGGTCACGTCTGGGGTCGCCTACATCGTGCTCAGACGCACCTGCAAGGGCAACGGGATCCCCATGGCCTTTCGCGGCGTTCGCTCGGAGACAGGGGTGCTGTGGACCTCCTTGTTCGTCACGGGCAGCAGCCTATCGCTCGCCGTGGTGACTTGGGTCCTCAACGTCAGCCTCGCCCGCCAGACGAACGGATTGGAGGAGCTGGCCCTCTTCAATGCGGCGGACCGGTGGCGCGCAGCGATCCTGTTTCTGCCGGGTCTGTTGGCGCAGGTGAGCCTGCCCCTGCTCGCCCACACCCACGCGCAGGGCCGGGCCGGGGACTGCCGCCGCCTGCTGCTGGGCACATCGTCCGTTGGCTTGGCCGTTACCGTGCTCCCCGTTCTGGTCGTGACGTGGCTTGCGTCCGCCCTGATGGGGGGGTATGGCCAGACGTTCGTGCAGGGCAGGCCGGTCCTGGTCCTTCTGTCCCTGGCGTGCCTGCCCACTGCCCTGTGCACCTTGGGGGCGTATGGCCTGTGGGCGGCCGGCAAGATCGGGACCATGCTTGCGATCGACGTACTGCGGGCCGTGGTCACCCTGTCCTGGTGTCTGGTGCGGTCGCCCTTTGGAGCGGTGGATGTGGCGGTCGCAACCCTTGTCGGATACGGAGTGGCCGCTCCCCTGATCGGCCTGGCGATCTGGAGGACCACGGAGTCCGGGCAGCCGGAGGCTCAGGGCGCGGGCACGGTGGCGGGGGCTGGGGTCGCATGAACACGTGGGCCATCGGACAGGTGGACGGTCTGGAAGACCCGGGCATGGTGCGGGTGGCCCGGGTCCTGGGCGGCTGTGTGTCCTTCTTCACCGTCGTGGGTGTGGCAGCGGCCTGGCTGGCGGCCGTGGTCTTTGCCGAAGGGATCACCACGGGTTTGGATGCATGGGGACAGACCGTGTGGGTCGAGAACAAGACCCCGATCTTCTACCTGCTCCACGGCTGCGCCCTGGGCAGCCTGCTGTTGGCCGGTGGGATCGGGGCGGTCCATGGCGGCTATGCCCGGCTGGATACGGCCGGCCGCTGGGCCGTGTGGGTCATGGTCTTCTCCAGCCTCCTCTGGACCCTGGTTGCATACGATTGGGGGGAGATCCTCTCGCCCGCCGTGTTGGGCGCTACGGGTCCCTTTGTGTGGCTCAGCACCTTCCTGCTGTTCGCAGGGATGGAGCCTTCGGTGTGGCCGCGTCTGGGCCGGCTGCTCGACGTCCTGGTCGTGGCCACAGCGGTCTTGGCGGTCCGGTCCGCGTGCCGCTCGAACTCCCATTCGGACGCGGGCGTGTACGTCACGAACCAGTACTTCTGCCTGCTCTTCTGGTACGGGGGTTGGAGGTGCCTGAGCCGCGACTACCGGTCCCAGGCCTGGATCTTGGCGGATGCCGGGTTCTTGGCCCTCTTGGGCGTGCTGGCCCTCTGGCTCCAGCGACGCTCCTGGATCATCGACACAGTGCTGCTGGTGGGCCTGTACGTGGCGAGCATCCCCAGAAGGACGGGCGCAGGGGGCCGGCGGCACACGACCCTCCTGCTCGCTGCGGCCGCCATCGCACTGCCCGTCCTGGCGATCACGCTCTTGGCCGCCCCTGTGGCCGGCGAGGCCCTGGCCGGGCTTCAGGATCGTCTCCGCGACGATACCCGCACCGAACAGTACCGGATGTTCTTCTCCCAGGTCTCCCCGGCCGACCTGGTGCTGGGCCTGGGACCCAAGGCCACATACTACTTCGGCCCCACCAGGGCCGAGTACCAGTACTTCGACAACGCCTATCTGTGGATGGCCTTCATCGGCGGGCTTCCGATCTTGGTCTCGTACTGTGTGCTGATCGTACGTCCTGGGCTGGCTGCCCTGTTGGGCAGGAGGGGCAACCACCCGCATGTGCTCGCCTCGGGTGGCCTGCTGTGCATCTGGGCCCTTGTGCTGGCGGGGCTCGGCGTGTTCAGCAGCCCCTCCTTGAGCGCGTACAGCTACTTCATCTGCCTGATGGCGGGTCTGTGCCACCGCGGGTACGCGACGGGCGACCCCGATGGGGTGGATCCCGACGGACCCTGGGGGCAGGAAGCATGAGGCAGTCCATCAACTGGGTCTTCCTGGGCGGATTTGCGTATCCGAAGGGCATGGCCTGCACCCGGCATGTGCAGAACACCATCGACGGGCTGAAGGCCTTTCCTGACTGCCTCCTGCGCGTGGTGATCGTCCGCCAGTCGAGCCGGGACAACGTGCTCTCCGGGACCCACGGGGGGATTCCGTACGAGACCGTCCTGGGCGATGCGCTGCGGGCCAGGGGAATCCTCACCGCGCCTGTGTTGGGCCTCAGGGTCAGACAGGCGATCCGCAGGTCCTTCCAGCCGGACAAGAGGAACCTCCTCCATGTGTATGGTCCCCCCGCATGGGACAACCTGCCTGCCATCCGAGAGGCACGCAGACTTGGGTTCAAGGTCCTCTTCGAGATCGTGGAGGATGACGACGCCGCGCGCGATGTGTCCAGGAGCCCGTGGCACCGAATGGCCAATGCCTACATCCGCCGTGCGATCCGCGACATCACCTCCTGGGCGGACGGAATCGTGGTAATCAGTTCTGCCCTGGAGGCCAAGTATCGCGAGCGAACCCGAGGTGCGGTCCCCGTGCATCTCAAACCGGTCTCGGTCGTCATGGACCGCTACCCCGGCGGCTCCCCTCCACACGGCCAGGCGACCATCCTCTTCTATGCAGGCAGTTTCGGACTCAAGGACGGCCTCCCGGTCCTGTTTGACGCGTTCGACCAGCTTGCGTCCAGGCGAGGCCATCTGCGGCTGGTGTTGACGGGCAAGGGGAGTGCAGAGGATATGCGGCGGGCAAGGGCCCGCATCGAGGCCTCGCCTCACA
>JAGOQT010000383.1 GCA_018007255.1 Phycisphaerae bacterium
ACCTGTACATGAGCGTGCCCTTCCTGTGCCGCTACTACCAGCTCACGGGCGACCGGCGGATCATCGACGACGCGGCCCGCCAGTTCCTGGGGTTCAAGGAGCGGCTCTTCATCCCCGAGCTGAAGGTCATGTCCCACGTGTACGACTTCCGGCGCCAGTTGGCCACGGGCGTGCCGTGGGGCCGGGCGAACGGCTGGACCCTGTTCTCTCTTTCGGAACTCCTGGCCGTGCTGCCCCAGGACCATGCGCTCCGGCCGGACTTGCTGGCGATGTTCCGCGACCTGTGCGAGGGGTACCTTGCGCTCCAGGACGAGCAGGGGATGTGGCACCAGGTCCTCACCCACCCGGACGCCTACCCGGAGACCTCCTGCACCTCGATGTTCACCTATGCCTTCTCGCGGGGCGTGCAGTACGGGTGGCTGGAGCGCCCCGAGCCGTACGTCAAAGCCGTGTTCAAGGCCTGGGAGGCCCTGAACAGGACATCGATCGACAAGGGCGGCAACGTGTACGGTGTGTGCCGCGGCTCCGAGTTCTCGTTCACGCCCGAGTACTACAAGAAGGAGCTTCTCTGGAACCTGAACGACACCCACGGCGTGGGGATCGTGCTCCTGGCCGGTGTGGAGGTCCGCAGGCTGATGGACTTCCTCCAGGCCGGCGCCAAGGGCAGGGCCCGATGATCCGCATCGGTGCCCGGGCCCACGACTTCGGCAGGATGCCCCCTGACGAGCTGGCTGCGCGGATCGCAGCCAAGGGCCTGACCTGCGTCCAGTTGGCCCTGAACAAGGCCATCGCCGGACTGGACCTCCAGCCCGGGGACATGAATCCGGGCCTGGCCTTCCATGTGGGCCAGGCCTTCCTGCGCCGGGGCGTGCAGATCGCGGTGCTGGGCTGCTACGTCAATCCCATCCACCCCGATCCGGACCAACGCAAGGGGCTGCTGGCCTTCTTCAAGGACCACCTCCGGTATGCGAGGGACTTCGGCTGCGGCCTGGTGGGCCTGGAGACCGGCTCGGTGAACGCCGACTACTCCCCCCACGCGGACAACCAGGGCGAGGCCGCCTTCCAGCAGATGCTGGCCAGCATCTCCGAACTGGTGGCTGAGGCGGAGCGGTTCGGTGTGATCGTGGGCATCGAGGCCGTGACCAGCCACACCGTGTCCACCCCCGCACGGATGAGGCGGGTCCTGGACACGATCCGCTCCAACAACCTCCAAGTCATCCTCGACCCCGTGAACCTGATCTCCATCGAGAACTACCGCGACCAGGACCGGATCCTGCGGGAGTCCTTTGACCTCCTGGGCGACCGCATCGCCGTGATCCACGCCAAGGACTTCCTGGTCCGGGACGGCGTGTACACGCAGGTCCGCACGGGCCTGGGCCGACTCAACTACAGGCTGCTGATGGGGCTGATCCGGATGCGCAAGCCCTGCATCAGCATCCTCCTGGAAGAGGTGGATGAGCAGTCCGTTGCTGGGTGCATCCGCACGATCCAGGACGCGGCATCCGGGACTCATCCGGACCGCTGAGAGGTCCCCTGCGACTGCGCGCGAGCGGAGGTCAGGTCCATGCGCATCACGATGCGATCCCTGGCCCTCTGAGGGTCGATCCCCGCGGCCCTGGCCTGCTCCTCCAGGGTGAGGATGAACGGGTCTTGTCCCTGCAGGGCCGGATGCGGGTGCCGATCCGCAACGGTGAATCCCAGTTTCTCCCAGAAGGTGCGGCCCGCACTGCCTGTGCTCTCATAGACGATGGGGAGGTCCTCAAAGGCGTCGGCCTCGATCCGGTCCCACCCGTGGGCCCTGGCCCACTGGATCAGGGTCCTGACCATGCATGAACCGATCCCCTTGCGCTGAAACGGGTTCTCCTTCTGATGTGGGCTCCCGGTCATCAGGCAATGCACGACCAGGGTCTTGTCCTCCATGTGTTCAGGGGGCGGGAGGTCCTTCTCAGCCAGGTTGTCTGCAGGGCCGGATGGGTAGTCCTGTTGCAGGCAGACACCGTTCGCCCCTTCCAGGGTGCACACGGCCTTGGGGTAGAAGCGAAGCTGACCGACGATCTGGTCGCCGACCCGCGCCACGATGGCACAGGCCCCGTACACGCGGGTCAGCTTGACCAGGAGCGGGAGGTTTCGCCTGCGATAGCGGTCCCAGGGGAGCGGGTTGTCGGCCGGGCAGTGGTCTATGGTGGCGCGGGAGAGCGGGCCGCTGTGGAGGCAACGCCACAGGATGAACCCCTCCGTCATCGGCTCGACCACCACGTTCTCCATGTCGGTTCTCATAGGGTGCGGGCTAACTGGTGTCGGTGAGTCTGCGGATGAGACCGTCACGGAACTCATACACCGACCGTCCGTTCAGTCTGAGGGTCTGGCCGGCCTTGAGGCCGTTTGGGAGGTCCATCCTCAGGACTCCCTCATAGGCGATGTCCACGGTGACGATGTCCGCCTCCTCCTGATACCCCGTGATGGTCTGGCACCGCGAGGAGAAGACGGCCTTGGAGCTCTCGGCCAGGGCCCGGAATTGCCGGATCCCCTCTGCCGAGGCATTGACCTCGCCGGCCGACACGTTCTGGAACGAGCACTCCGGGTGCATGAGCGAGACCATCCGGTCCACATCGAAGCGGTTGTAGGCCTCGATGAAGGCATCGATCAGGGTCCTCTTCCGGCTGCTATCCATCACGGACTCACCCGCTCCAGGAGCACGACCGGACCCAGGAGGCCGGAGGGCATGAGCTTCGTGTCCCTCTTGAGCTGTCTGATGTTGGTCCGGGTGAAGCGTCGGTCGGCGGGGAGGGACTGATCGCCGATGATCCGGTTGGGCCAGAAGTTGACTACATCGATCTCCAATCGGTTCTCGCCCACATGCAGGGCTGAGGTCAGGTCCACGCGCATGGGGCGGGCCCACAGGATGCCACGGGACCTGCCGTTGACCCTGACCTCGGCCACCTCCCGCGCATCGCCCAGATCCAACCACAGGTTTTTGCCTGCCAGGTCTGCGGGCAGGGCCAGGGTCTTCACATAGGTGGCCGTGCCCGAGTAGTAGCGGACGCCCTGCTCCGGCCTCTCGGTCCAACTGACCAGTTCGGGTAACTCCACGGACTCCGGCCCGCCCCACTTGGGATCGAACCGGACCGTCCACGGGCCGGTCAGTTCCAGACGGGCCTCGTAGCGACTGGAGTTGGACATGCCCGAGGAGCGGGGCAGACCCGCCGGCTCCCTGAACACGACAAAGACGGAGCCGCAGGGGCCGAGTTCCAGCGGCATCGTGGTCCTGCCATCGCCGAACGAGAAGTCGGTGGCCAGGCCGTGTTCGCCCGTGACCGGGTCCCAGATCTCGGGGGCCTTGCCCCCGACGCGGAAGGTGGCCCGGATGGTCTCGGAAGGTCGAATGGGCCAGCAACTCCTTGATGTAGACGGTCTGGCGCTTGCTGTTGGGCACCTCGATGCCCACCACCGATTTGCCCGGTATGGGCGCCACGATGCGC
>JAGOQT010000384.1 GCA_018007255.1 Phycisphaerae bacterium
TCGAAGTGGGTACGATGCCCAGTTTGTTGTGGGTCTTGTGGCGGTCCTGTCATGTTGCTTCTAACAGGCGAATACAGACATGTAGTGGATGACAAGGGCAGGGTCCTGATCTCGAACAGGCTCAGGGGCCAGATCGATACCGAGGAGCACGGCAGCAGTTTCTACCTGATCCTGGGCGTGAACAGCATCCTGTGTCTGTACCCCGAGAAGTACTTCGAGCGGATCGCCTCGGCCCTTGCGCCCAGCGTCACCGCCCCGGATGAGGTGGTCGCGTTCGAGCGCCTCAGCCACGCCCTGACCTGCAAGGTGGAGTTGGATGCCCAGGGCCGGCTGCTGCTGAACGACCAGCTTCGCCAGCGAGCCGGACTCAAGGACCACATCACACTGGTCGGTGTCAGGGACCACATCGAGCTGTGGAACGACGAGAGCTGGGAGCGTTACTTGGCTGAGAACATGGCCCAGTACCAAAGGCAGATGTCCGAGGCACGGCGCGCCGTGCTGCAGAGTCAGAGCGAGCCGGCCTGATGGGCGGGCTTCAGGGAGGCGAAATGGCACACACGGAGTTGGATCACTGGGAGGTCGTGAGCAAGGGGCTATCTGGGGTCAGGCCGGTGGACGGGCAGACCCTTGCCTCGTTGGCGATCCTGGGGGAACGGCTTGAGCGGCTCAAGAGGTCTCACCCTTGCCTGTCCGCAGTGGAGTTCTCGCCGGACGTCAAGGAACTGAACAGGCGTGCCGTCGCCATGACCGTGGGCTGACACACGGTGGATGACCCGAGTCTGGAGCGGGATCAAGAACGTGGCTTGTCCGGAGATGGAACACATCCCGGTTCTGGCCGAGACCCTGGTGCAATGGGTCGACCTGCCCCCTGGGGGCGTGATCGTGGATGCAACGGTGGGACAAGGAGGGCACAGTCGCCTGCTCGGCATGCGCCTGGGTCCTCAAGGAGTCCTGATGGGCTTGGACGTGGACGAACAGGCGATCCAGGCCGCGCGAGACAGGCTGCAAGACCTGGCCTGCAAGGTGATCTTGATGCGAGGGAACTTTGCGGAGATCGGGGAGCGACTCAGACTCAGCGGGATCCAGGGCACCGACCTGATCCTGGCGGATCTGGGGTTCTCTTCGGTCCAGGTGGCCGATGCCGAACGGGGGTTGAGCTTCCAGTCGGAGATGCCCCTGGATATGCGACTGGACAGGAGTCTGGGGACCACGGCGGCCGATATCGTGAACAGCGCAGACGAGAAGACCTTGGCCGACCTGATCTTCCAGTACGGGGAAGACCGGGCGTCGCGACGGATCGCCCGTTTCATCGTGCAGCGCCGCAAGGAGCAGCCGATCACGACGACCCGGCAGTTGGCTGCGGTCGTGTGTCAGGCCCTGCACAGGCCTGGTTCCAGCCGGCGGCACCACATCCATCCGGCGACGAGGACCTTCCAGGCGCTGAGGATCGCGGTCAACCACGAGCTCGACAATCTCGCGAAGTTGCTCGATCAGGCACCCGGTTTGCTGCGGAGCGGGGGGCGGGTGGCCGTGATCAGCTTCCACAGCTTGGAGGACCGATTGGTCAAGGAGAACTTCAAGGAGAACCGGCAACGGGGCGTGTATCACGTCCTGACCAAGAAGCCCGTGAGGGCGACCGAGACCGAGGTGGCCGCCAATCCACGAGCCCGGAGCGCAAGGCTGAGGATCGCGCAGAGGACCTAATCGAGTTCCGTCCGGATCGGACAAGCAAGGACAACAGACAGAGCATGGAGGTACAAGAACATGACCAGGGACACGAAGATCGGGCTGCTTTTGGGTTTGGTGTTCATCTTCATCATCGCCTTCCTCATCAACGGCATACCTCTCCGTAAGGGCGGGGCCACAGCCCCGGGGACCCCGACTCGGAAAGGCCCCGTCAGCGTGGGCGGAAACACCAGGACGTTCGCGGACCACATGAACCAGGGGAGGTCTCCCTATCGCCCGCCTGTGCCGCCCCCGGAGCAGGGCAGACAGGACGGGCCCCGTTCGACGATCCCGCTGCCCGGGACCGACAGGGCTACGCCTGCGCAGACCGCCGGCCAGTTCGGATCCGTAGACCATCCCGGAACCCCTGGCCCCGGCCAATCGGGTGAGAGTCCGTGGCCTGTCCAAGTGCCTTCGAACCCGGGGCTCTCGTCCGTGGCCTCGGACGCCCTGGTCCCAGTCCATCCCATTGTGCCCATACCCCAGCCAGGCGACGGCGGTCCGGGGTCTGTCGCTCCCTCGTCGCCCATGACCGTGCCCCCTGTGGGGCCGATCCCCGGTCCTTCGGTTCCGCGTGAGGGGACCCCGACGCCCGCAGTGAGCGGATGGCCCAAGACCCACGTGGTCAAGGAGGGAGACTCCCTCGAGGCGATCGCCAAGCACTTCTACGGCGAGCGGGAGGGGGCCAAGCCCAGCAGCATCACGCGGATCTTCGAGGCCAACAAGACGATCCTCAAGTCGCCGGACCGGCTCAGCATCGGCCAGAAGCTGACTGTTCCAGCACCTGCCGGCACCGCGGCGCCCCAGCCCGTGCAACCTGCAACGTCTCCAAGGCCCGCTGTGGCCGCGACGCCGTCGGCTGCCCCGAGCCAGCGGGTGTACACGATCCAGGAAGGGGACAGTCTCTGGAGCATCGCGGAGGCCCAGTTGGGCCAGGGCACGCGGTACAAGGAGATCCTCAAGCTCAACGCGGGCACCCTCCGGGAAGAGGATGTCCTGGAGCCCGGCGCGGCCTTGAAGCTGCCGCCCAAGTAGTGCGATCCGCGGCCCAGGCAGGGATCCCTGGCGGGCAGAATCGGACCCCCGGAGCGAGACTGCGCGATGACGATGCGTTGGTGGTTTGTCCTGGTCGTGTTCTATGTCGTTGCGAGCATGGTCGTGGTCGTGTTCCTGCGGGATACGAACAACCATTTGTTCTACACCCTTCGGGCCTGTCGGATGGACGAGGCCCGGCTCAAGCAGGAGCTCTGGCAGAGGCAGCTCCAACTGGAGGGCCTGACTCGACCGGACGCCGTGATGCGTCTCATGGCGGTTCCCAAGGCGGACAGGCCTGATTGACGAGGGGGCCGCCGCACGTCGATGCCCTGGTGTCCGTTCGGCATGGAGGTGAAGGTTCGTGCAGCGTCGGGTAGTCTTGGGGCTGTTTGGGATCTTGATGGCGGCCTTCGCCGTCCTGGCCGGACGCTGCGTGGTCCTGCAGGGCCTCCGCCACGCCTACTACGCACAGAAGAGCCTCAAGCAGCAGCAGTCCCGACTCCCTCAGAAGGGCTGCCGCGGCCCTGTCCTGGACAGCCGCGGTCACGTCCTGGCGGCCAGCAGTGCCACCCGCACGGTCTTCCTGGAGCCCCGCATCATTGCGGATCGGAAGGACACGGCCGACCGTCTCAGCCAGGCGCCCCCCATGAGCGGACCGGAGATGTCCAGGCTCATCCTGGCGGCCAAGAACCCCGGACTCGGCCGCCCCAAGTCGCG
>JAGOQT010000049.1 GCA_018007255.1 Phycisphaerae bacterium
CGGTGGCCCTGGCCCTGGAGGTCCTCAACCGCCTGCACAGCCGGGGCGTGGACCCCAATACCCTGTCCTCCGCCCAGAACTACCTCTGCGGCCAGTTCCCGACCCGCCTCGACACGGCCGGCAGCCTGGCCGGTCTCCTGACGGACATGTTCGTGTACGGCTTCGACGAGACCTATGTGAACACCTTCATGCCCCGGGTCCGGGCCATGACCCCGGAAAGGGCCAAGGCCGTGATCGCCGCCCACTTCCCCAAGGACCGGCTGCAGTTCGTGCTCATCGGCAAGGCCTCGGCCATGCGCGAGGCGGCCAAGGCCTTCGGAGAGGTCACGGAGAAGGAGATCAAGGCCCCTGGATTCTGACGGCCCCCGCCGGCAGGCGGACCAAGGAGGACGACCATGTTGATCCAAGAGAAAGTCCATCAGGCCAAGGCCCTCCTGAACGAGTTCGGCCTCGACTGCTGGATCACGTTCGTGCGCGAGAGTTCGATCAACGGAGACCCGGTCCTGGCCTTCCTGGCCGGATCGGATGTGACCTGGCACTCCGCGTTCATCGTCACCCGCACCGGACGGACCCATGCCGTTGTAGGCAAGTACGACCAGATCACCATCCAGGAGCTGGGGGCCTACGACGAGGTGGTCGGCTTTGTCGAGGGCATCCGGTCGCCCCTCCAGGCATTCCTGAAGGAGGTCGATCCCGCCTCCATCGGCCTGAACTACTCGGAGGGCTCCGAGATCTGCGACGGCCTCACGCACGGGATGTACCTGACCTTGAAGTCCATGCTCGACGAGATCGGGATGGGCGACCGCATCCGGTCCGCGGAGAAGATCGTGTCCGCGCTGCGGGAGAGGAAGTCCCCCACCGAGATCCGCCACATCCGGGAGGCCGTCCGCCACACCCAGGAGATCTTCGGCCTGGTGGCCGGATTCATCGCGCCCGGCAAGACCGAGAGGCAGATCGCGGCCTTCATGCTGGAGGAGGTGGAGCGGCGGGGTCTGACCACGGCCTGGAACCGGGTCTCGTGCCCGTCCGTGTTCACGGGTCCCGAGACCGCGGAGGCCCACTACGCGCCCACGGACCGGCCCGTGGAGCGGGGCCACGTCCTGAACATGGACTTCGGCGTCAAGGTCAACGGCTACTGCTCGGACATGCAGCGGACCTTCTACGTCCTGGAGGCCGGACACAAGACCGTGCCTGCGGAGGTGAGGAAGGGGTTTGACACGATCGTGGAGGCCGTGGAGAGGTCCAGGCAGGCCATCGTCCCTGGGGGCAGGGGCCTGGACGTGGACGCCGTTGCCAGGCAGGTCCTGGCAGCGAACGGGTACGAGGGATTCCCGCACGGCCTGGGCCATCAGGTCGGCCGCTACGCGCACGACGGCACGGCCCTGTTGGGACCGGCTTGGGAGAAGTACGCACAGAAGCCCTTCCAGACCCTGGAGCCCAGCATGGTCTTCACACTGGAGCCCAGGCTCACGGTCCCGGGCAGGGGCGTGGCCACCATTGAAGAGATGGTCGTGGTCACCGAGCACGGGGCGGAGTACCTGTCGGATCCGCAGAGGGAGCTTGTCACTGTACAATAGAAGCCGGAAGCCAGAAGCCAGAAGCCGGAAGACAGGAGCAAGAAGCTGTAGGATGGCCACGGTGTTGTCATCATGGTGCAAGGGGGACAAGACCTTGGCTGGGCGTAGAGGCCATGCCATCTGCATATTCGCGTTGGCGGGCTCGCTGCTCGCGGGGTGCACAAGCACGCCGCCGAATTCCCTGGCCGCACACAGGTCGGACAGATGGGAAGCCGACATAGCAGCCTTTGAGGCAGCGGACCGCGCCAGCCCACCGGCCACGGGGTGCATCGTATTCGTGGGCAGCTCCTCCATCCGGCTCTGGAAGTCGCTGGCCCAGGACTTCCCCGATCTGCCGGTCGTGAACCGTGGATTCGGCGGGTCGCAACTGACGGACTCGGTCAACCTCGCGGACCGGATCATCCTCCCCTATACGCCCAGGCAGGTCGTGATCTACGCCGGAGGCAATGACATCCACTCCGGCAAGACGCCTGAGGTCGTGTACGGCGACTTCGTGGCCCTGGTGACCAAGCTGCGGTCCCGTCTACCCAAGGTCCGCCTGACCTTCATCTCGTGCCAGGTCGCGCCTGTACGCTGGGCGGACAACGGCAGCATCAAGGAGTTCAACGCCCTGGTCGAGGTCTACTGCCGCCACCACAGCGTGGCCTTCATCAACACCTACCCGCTCGTGCTCCGACCGGACGGCCGGCCTGACCCGGACCTGTTTGCAGCGGACGGGCTCCACATGAACGAGAAGGGCTACGCGATCTGGAGGCAGGCTATAGGGCAGCACCTCAGGTGAGACACCGGGGCCGCGGCCCGGACCTTAAGGTTGTTGGCCATCAGCGGACACGGTACACTCCACACGCAATCCAGATTCGGCGTGAAGAACCTGCCTTGTGCCGCGTCTGGACTGAGAGCCGAGGCTGGGGCAGTGTGCGATGGTGCTGGGGGCATGGATCGATGGGCTACACAGAGAGAATGGACGGTTGCGCAGGATCGGACAGGCCGGTCGAGCGAGCCAGGCCGACACGCCGGGCGTGCACGACCCTCGCGCAGTGGATGCGATGTGCAGCAGGCCTGGGCCTGGCACTGGTCTGGTCCGGCCAGGTATGTGCGGAGCTGGGCCCTCAGGACGACCCCTCGCCCGGGCCGCTCCGCGTGCGCGCGGGCACGGATGTAGTCGGCCAGTGGCAGCCCCACCAGCACCTGTACGTGAAGGGGGATCTCGGCGTGGGCGCAGCACAACTGGACGAGCTGGAGTCCTGGCTGGACCAACAGGCCGGCAACTGGACGGTCGTGCTGCTGGAGACCGGACAGGACGAGGAATTCACCGACGCGGAGGGCAGCCGGTACTCCGGCCTGGACGCGGTCGAGCACGCACTGGGCAAGGGCTTGCCCAACCGGACCGCATTCGGGCAACTGACCGACCCCCGCACTGGGGAGCTGAATGGGGCCTTCTTCGTGCTCTTCCTCAAGGACCGCAAGTTCTCCTACTTCGCGTCTGATGCCATGGACCGCCGCGGTCTGGGCGAGGACCGCTGGCAAGGCAATCTGGACCGGCCTGCCATAGCGGCCATGCGGGGCGGTGCACGGGTGGTCGATGCGGTCAAGGACACGATCACCCACATCGAACAACGGCTCACCCAGCGCATAGAGGCGGACAAGGCAGAGATCCAGCGGAGAGAGGCAGCGGCCCAGGCCGAGCGGGAGAAGGCACTGGACAGGGCACAGGCCGGCATCGAGAAGGCCGGTGGGTCCCTGGACCAGCTCGGTCTGTCCCTCGAGGCCTTGCGCAGCACCCATCCGGAGATGGCCGGCGACATCGCCAGGCCGGACGTGGCCCGGATGCGGGCCGACTTGGTGTCTGCCCAGGCCGCCCTGGAGGGCGGCAATGCCGCGGCCTCGATCGCCCTCTCGGAGAACGTGGCGGCACAGGCAGACCTGGCCACGAAGGCCATCGCCGATCATGGCCAGGCCGGCCGCCCACTGGCCCTGCTCGGCCTCCGGATCAACCAGCTCGCCGGCCATCCCTATGCCCAGTCCGCTGAGCCCGCCATCGATGACGCCCGCGCAGCGTTCGGTCTCGCCCAACAGGCCTACACGCAGGGCGATTCGGCCTACGCCCCGCACATGGACGACCTGCGCGCGGCTGTGCAGGCGACGGAGGCCCGGATCGAGGGGGCTGTGCGCGCGGCCAGACGGCAGCGGACCCTGGTGGCGTCCGTGAGCGGTCTGGCCCTGGCATGTCTGATCTGCCTGGGCCTGGGACTCAACCTCCGCCGCAGGCCTAGCCGCCGCAAGGCCCTGGCCCTGGTGGACACCTGGTCCAGGGGCATTGGGGACAAGACCACGGCCTTGTTCGAACTGCTCGACCGGACCCACGGCATGCTGGGTAGGTCCGCTGAGGAGGCCGCAGCCCGCCACACGGGCAGGACCCTCGAACTGAGCGAGCAGGTCATCCGGGGCGTGGACGAGATGATGATCATGTCCGCGTGCGCAGGCCAGGTCCTGTCCAGCGCAAAGGCCCTGGCCCTGCCAGCCGGCCTGTACCGCCGCGCTGCCAGCCGGTTCACGGTCCGCCCCTTTCGGGCCGCTGTGCGACGCCTCCAGGACGAGCCGATCGTGTTCCGGCCGGAGGACGGGCTGGAGCTCGTGGTGCGAGGCCCCACCACGGAGCGGGAGACCCTGCTCGGCTCTGTGGAGTCCTACCAGCCGTTCACCATGACGTTCGAGGAGCTGATGAAGGCCTTCAACGAGCGAGCGGCCAAGGCCCTGGCCGCACTCCGGCAGGTGGAGGACAGCGTGTACACGGTGGGCGACCTGCTCGCGGCCGTGGAGAACCGCATCCGGCAGGCAGAGGCCCTGGAGCAGCAGATCCAGGCTGCAGGTCCGGACACCTGGTTTCGTGCGGCCCCGGTCTTCTCCGATCTGCTGCCCGCAGCCCGGGCCGCCCACGCGGATGCAGTCAAGCAGGCGGTGCGGGACCCCGTGGCCGTGGTCGAGCAGTCCGCCAAGGCCGCCCAGCGCAAGGCCCAGGACGCAGAGGCCATTGCCCGCCTGGCAGTGGAGTTCCACACAGCCGTCAAGCCCACGCTCACCGCAGCGGCCGCAACCCTGGGGGCGGTCCCGCTGGAGGCCCGGTGGTTGGCAGAGTCGATCGACCTGCTGTCGTCGCGGGCAGACGAGATCGCCCTGGCTGCAGTGGAAGAACCCGCAGCCGAATCGATCGGCACACTGGCCCGGGATGTGCAGGGCCTGGCTGATCGGGCCGAGCAGGTGGTCGCCCTGGATCAGGCCCGCCGCGATGTGGCTCTGAAGTCCGTGGAGGAAGCCGCGGAGCGGATCCGAGCGGCCCGGGCAGAACTGGGCGAGGCCATTGGCCTGCCCCCCGACAAGATCCTCCGCGAGCCTCAGGCCGACCCTTCGGACCGTGTGGACCAGGCCCGCGCCCAGGCCGGTGCGGTCAAGGCCGCCCTGGAGCGGGGTGACGTGCAGTCTGCGCAGCAGGGTCTGGACCAGGTGGCCGGTCTGACCCGCCAGGCCGCGGAGATCGTGCAGGCCACACGCGAGGCGTTCGCAGCCCATGCGGCCGACCTGGATGCCCGCACCCAGGAGGCGCAAGGCCTTGCGGACCGCGTGCCGGGCCAGGGCCAGGTCCTGGCCCGCATCCAGCGGGACTACGCCCCGCCTGTCCTGCTCTTGGGGGAAGGCGACCCCACGCACCCCAGGGCCAACGACACGATCCAGGACAACCTGGACGAGGTCCGCGCGCACCTGGCCGAGATCCGCACGCTCATGGATCGGTCGCAGGCCCGCCACGCCCAGGGCGCGTTCCTAGAGGCGGCGGAGTGCCTTCGCCAGGCCGCAGCCCGCAAGGACCAGGCCCAGTTCAGACTGCAGGAGATCGCGGACAAGGGGCAGCGGTTGCAGGCCACGGAGACATCCAACGCCCAGACCCTCGCAGGCCTGCAGACCCGGGCAGCGGCACTCGAGGCCGAGGCCAGGGACCCCCGCACTGCCGGCTCCACCGTACAGGCCCTGGACGAGGCCCGCGCCCGCCTGGACCGGGCCGTGCGCTCCACGGAGTCCACGCCCAAGGACCCGTTTGCCGCTGCAGCCGAACTGGGGGCAGCAGGTCAGGCCCTGGCCCTGGTCTACGATCAGGTTCGCAAGGACTGGGCCGCCCATGCGGACGCAGGACGCACGATCTCCGCTGCATGCGCACAACTGGACGCGGTCAATGGCCTGGCCCGCCGTGCACAGGCCGACGGGGTTCCGGACAGCGACACCATTCGGGCCTCGATCCGGGACGCGGACGCCCTGGCCGGGCGCATGGACCGCGTGCGGGGGCAGCTCGCGGTCGCGCACGGCAACTGGGCCGAGGTCCAGCAAGAGGCGGACAGGGTGTTCGACGAGGCCGGGCGCCTGGCTGCCGCCCTGCGGGGCGAGCTGGAGGCCGGCCAGGCCGCGCTGGCCGCCATCCAAGCGGCCACGGACTCTGTCCGGAGCATGGGCCGGTGGCGAGGGGGCTTTGGCGTGACCATCCTGGGCGCACCCGGGGCCCAGGCACTGGACCAGGCCGTGGCCCTTCTGCAGGCCGGTTCCTACAGGCAGGCCCTGTCCGCTGCGGAGTCCGCGAGGCAGGCTGCCCAGGCCGCAGTGGCCGAGGCCGAGGCGGAACAGAGGAAACGCCGCCTGGCAGAGGAGGAGCGTCTGCTCCTGGAGCGACGCAGGCGCCAGGAGGAGGAACGTCGCAGGAGCCAGTCGTGGAGCTCGTCCGGTTTCGGGCATACAGGCCACAGCCCGTCCGGTTTCGGCCATTCCGGAGTCGGAGGCTCGACCTTCTCGTCCCACTCCGGCGCGGGCCACTCGTCGTTCCACAGCAGCTCGGGCACGAGCCGGTCGGGTTGGTGACAACGCGCCCTGAGGGAGCCGCCGCCTGACACGGGCCGCCTGGGGAACGGAGTGGTAGGGTGTCCCTGTGAGACGCTCTCCACCTACACGCGGAAGAACCTGGCGGCCAGCAGGTTGGCCGTTGCCCCAAATCCCACCAACACGGCGAGGGGCTTGACCACGGCCCCGAACCCGCTCCCGAAGCTGATGAGCTGGTGCAGGGCTGCCAGGGCCCAGCCCGTGGGAAAGCAGAGGGCAATGACCTTGAGTGCGTGCGGGCCGATCTCCAAGGGCCACCAGCACCCACCCAGGGCCGCCATCAGGAGGCTGGCTAAGACGCACACGCCGGCGACCCGCTCCTCTGCGGCGAACAGCGACCCCACGAAGACGCCGAGCGATCCGGCCACCCACGCGAAGACCAGCAGGGTCAGCGCCACGGCCGGGAGGTTGGCCCCCAGGTTGACGTGAAAGAGGAACCTGCCCACAACCAGGAAGAAGGCGATCTGGACGGTCCCCAGGAGCATGAGTCCGTAGATCTTGCCCAAGACCAGCTCCGAGCGGGTCACCGGGTGGACCCAGAGCCGCTTGATGACCCCGCTGCGCCGCTCGGACGCCACGGTCGTACCTCCGAAGATCAGGAGGTTGATCATCAGGTACATCACCAGGTTGCCGGGCAGGGAGAAGTTGAAACCGGAAGGGACGGGCCTGCGGCCGGCAAATGTAGCATCCAGGCTCACCGGATTCGGTGTGGCCAGGATCCGCCGCAGCCTATCCTCGGTCCAAGGGCCGGGATGGTTGGGGTCCGCGACCGCCTCCAGGAGGTGGCCGTTGATCGAGATGAGGGCCCTGACCAGACGGACCTCCGTCAGGATGGCATCCGCCTCGGCCGTTCCCTCCTTCTGGAAGAACTGGACTCTTGTCTGCTTGCGTTGGAGGACGTTGTCGGTGAAGTCAGGCGGAATGCGGATCCCACGGGCGGCAGAGTCCCGGTGATTGGGGTCTACGCGGTTCATGCCCTGAGCATCCAGCTCGTCGAGGAAGACCCGACCGAGGAAGTTGGGGTCCTGGTTCTCGATGAGTACGGAGGGCCGGCGATTGTACGGATCGCCCGGTCCCCGGTTGGCAAAACCCATGAAGTAGACAAAGAGCAGAGGCACACCAAAGAGCCAGAGGTAGGCCGTCTTCCACTTGAGGAAGAGGCGGATATCATTGTGGCCGATGTCCAGGATGTGTCTCATGCCTTCCCCCCCGTCTTGAACCGGCGTCTGAAGAGAAGGGCGGCTGCCATGATCAGCAGAACGCTCACGCCCGCGAGCTTGAACCAGGCGAGGACCCATTGCGGATGGGAACCGCCTTCCAGCGAGCGGACCGTGTCGGCGAACCAGTAACTCGGCAGGAGCGGGCCGACGTGATAGCGTAGGAATCCCGGGAGATTCTGGGGTGGAAACGCACACCCCCCCGCGATCCCGATCGCCATTCCAGCGAAGCTGTTCAATGCGTCCGAAATCCGCTCGTCCCTGACCACCGCCACCAGCACGGCCATGAGGGATGCGGCAAAACAGGCATAGCCCAAGGTCAGGACCGCCAGTACGATGAGGTGCTCCCAGTGGAAGCCGAAGATCAGCGAGCCGCCGCCCAGCATCACCACACTACTGAGCAACAAGAGCACGACCGTGAAGACGATCTTGCCGGCCACGAACGGCAGTAGTGAATGGCGGACGGTATGATATCGCTCGAAGGTACGATACCGAGTCTCCCGGTACAGGTCTTTCATGCCGGTCCCGGCGATGAACAGCAGAAACATCCCTAACAACCCGACCAAGATATAGGCGAAGATATTGAAGCTCGCCCCCCTCTTCGAGATCCCCGACCTGGGTTCGTCTGCCTTCACCTCCTTCTCATAGCTGACCAGGGGCGGATCGAGGTACTGTTTCACGGCCTCAAGCTTCTCGCCTGCCCGCGTGATCATGGCAGCGACCTTGAGGTAGTCACCCTTGCCTTCCATGATCGCAAGGACCCCAGGAAACTCGGATCGGAAGTTCCGTGCGAAGGCATTCATTCCCGTCACCACTGCCCCGAGGAGCTCCTCCAGCACGGCCGGGTGGACGGACTGGGCAGGATTCTTGACCAACTCCAGGCTGACCGGGTTGCTGCCTGTGAGGTAGTCTCGCGTGAAGTGCTCAGGGATGATCAGTACAGCACTGAGCTTGTCCTCTGTGATCTGCCGGAGGGCCTCTTCGCGCTTTAGGAATACAGGCTCGAGGTACTGACCTGCCTCCCGCTGGCTCGCAGATCCTCGAAGGAGTTCGGTCAACGGAGTCTGATCGTCATCCACTACGGCAAACCGGATGCGGCCCAAGGCCCCGGTATCCGACCCGCCTCCAAAGGCCAGGCCGAGCAGGGCCGTCATGGCCAGCGGCACCAGGAGGTTGATGAGCCAAGGCAGCGGATTGCGCCACGCCCTGCGGAGGTCTTTGGCGAGCAGCACTCTCAGCACGGTCTACTCCCGCAGGTCCCGGCCCGTCAGTTGGAGGAAGACGTCGTTGAGGCTGGGCCGCTTGAGGGTCACGTTCTCCAAGCGCAGGGGCAGATCCAGCAGGTCCCTGAGGCAGTCCGACGGGTCGCGGGTTCCGATGGCCGCCACCACCAACTGGCGATCCGCCTTCTGGATGACCCGGAAGCGTTGCAGAAAGCCAGGCCAGGCATCAGGTGAGGCGTCCTTGAAGTCCGCCTCCAGGACAAAGAGCATGTCCCCGCCCAGCCGGTCCCGCAGATCCTTGAGGGTCCCCTCTGCCAGGAGCCTGCCGTGGTCCAGGATGCCGATGCGATCGCACAGGGTCTCCGCCTCCTCCAGGTAGTGCGTGGTATAGAGGATCGCCGTGCCTGAGGCCTGGAGGCCGCGGACGAACTCCAGGATCTTGAGCCTGGCCTGGGGGTCGATGCCCACGGTGGGCTCGTCCAGGAGCAGGAGCTGCGGGCGGTGGAGCAACGCACACCCGAGGTTGACCCGCCGCTTCATGCCGCCGGAATAGGTCTTGACCGGGTCCTTGGACCGGTCCGTCAAGGCCAGGGCATCGAGCAGCTCGGTCGCCCGGGACCGGGCCTCCTTCACGGACAGGCCTGCCAGGCGTCCCCAGAACTCCAGGTTCTCGCGTCCGGTCAGCTCCTCGTAGACCGCCACCTCCTGGGGCACCACGCCCATGATCCGCTTGGCCCGCTGCGGATCGGACCAGAACGCAGAGCCTGCCACCAGGACCTCCCCTGCATCCGGCCGGATCAGACCTGCGATCATGGAGATGCAGGTCGTCTTGCCCGCACCGTTGGGACCGAGCAGGCCGTAGATCTCACCCGCATGGACCTCGAAGCCCACGGAGTCCACCGCACGGATGGGGCCGTAGGCCTTGAACAACCCCTGCACCTTCAGTAGAGGCATGGGTTAGATGGTACTGTCTCAGAAGGAAATGGGAAGGCCCTTGTCCGCGGCGAGACTCCGGTGCCGGGATCGTGTAGGTCGCCTCGCTCCACGTTCAGGGGGATCACCGCCTCACAGAGACACCTTCCATCTGGCCGTTGCGGCATCGATTGCGTACAATACGAACGATTCGCATATCGAGCCGACGAAAGGTCACTTGTATTGGACTGGGAGCATCCTGTGATGATGAAGATCTCTGTCGCACTGTCCATCCTTCTGGCCGCGTTCACCGCGTTCGCACAGGACAAGCCTGCCACCGGCACTGCAGAGGCTCCGCGGATCGCCGTTGAGAAGGCTCCCGCCCCGCTCTACGACGACCCCGTCTGGCACGGAGCATCGGATCCCGCCGTCGTCTGGCTCCCGGGCAAGGGCGACCAAGGCGAGTACTGGATGTACTACACTCAGCGCCGCGCCGGCCTTGTGAACCCCCAGGGCGTCGATTGGGTGCACGGCAGCGCGATCGGCATCGCGGCCTCGCCCGACGGCCTGAACTGGACCTATATCGGAGTCGTCAAAGGCTCGATCCAAAATGGCGACGCTCGGAAGTCTCTCAGTGAGCCGGTCCAGGACAACGTCACCTGGTGGGCCCCCACGGTCTTCTGGGAGAGAGGCAACGGCATCTCCGGCGGCGGCCGGCCCGGTGACAAGCTCCACATGTTCGTCACCTACGTGCACGGCATCTTCACAACCTGGACCGGCGACCGCACGATCGAGCACTTCACGTCCGACGACGGGTTGAACTGGACCTACGTCTCCTCGCTGCCCCTGGCCTCCCGTCGCGCCATCGATCCCACCGTCCTGAAGATCGGCGACACGTGGCACTTGTGGTACAAGAACGAAGCTGCCGGCTCGCGCACGTTCCGCGCCTCCTCCAAAGACGTTGTCACCTGGAAGGACGACGGCGACGCCCAGATAGGGCGCGGCCACGAAGCCCCGTTCGTCTGGCACTGGAAGGGCGCCTTCTGGGACCTCCAGGACAACGGCAGGGCGCTCGATGCCTGGCGTTCCGAGACGGGCCTGTCCGACTGGGTACAGAACACCCTCCTCCTGGACCAGAATTCCGCCGGCCTTCGCTCACTCGACCGCGGCACGGGCCATCACCCCTGGATCGTCCTTCAGGACCCCGCCTCCGGCCGGGCCTCACCCGACAACGAGCAGCTCGTGCTCTTCTATTTCACGCACGACGGCAACAAGACCTACATGCAAATGGCGGAGATCACACTCGGCGACGACGGCAAGCTCGTCTGCGACCGCAACCGATACGCCCCCTCGGCACCCGCCGGAGCGACCGCTCCATCCGGGCGTTGAGGCATCACCTCCGCCGATCTGGTGCATTGGACCGGCAAGGGCGTCGTCCTGAGGTGCCCCGTGGAGGCCAACCGTATCGACGTCGTGTACAACAGGACAACCAGCCAGTGTGTCATGGTCCTCAAGTACGACGGCAACGGCGCACACCTGGGCATCGCCACGGCGGACAGGCCGGAGGGCCCCTTCACGCTCCAGAGCCAGACCCTCGTGGACCATGTCCGCATGTCCGCGACGCAGAAGGCCCCGGTCCCCCGTGTTCGAGCCGACATGCGTCGCCGCGGACAGGACGAGGCCATGCCCGCAGGGTACTCGCTGTTTGACTTCATGGTCCTTAATGATCAGCCATTGGCACTTGGCCGAGGGCCCAAGTACCCCTTGCATCCATAGGCATGACGAAAGAAACATCTATGAAGATCCTAATCAACGCAAAACGCCACCCCAAACTTGGCCTCGTTGTGCTTGCCTTTGTTGCCTTTGTGGCACTCGGGTTGCCTGATGGCTTGCTTGGCGTAGGCTGGCCATCGATCCGGACTGGTTTTTCCATTCCTCTGGATGCCATTGGCATGTTTCTGGCTGCTGGTGTAGCCGGTTACATGACGTCAACCTTCCTGAGCGGATTCTTGCTCGCACGAGTCGGTGTGGGCCGTATACTTGCCGCCAGTTGCTTCCTCACCGGGTTGGCACTAATCGGCTATACCGTTGTTCCGCAGTGGTGGATGATGGCTGTTCTGGGTGTGTTCGCCGGGTCGGGCGCTGGTGCGATTGATGCCGGTCTCAATACCTACGTAGCGACACATTTTGGTGAAGGGCTGATGCAGTGGCTACATGCCAGCTGGGGCGTTGGAGTTACCCTGGGCCCAATCATCATGACCCTTGGGTTGACAGCCTTGGACACCTGGCGGTTCGGTTACCAAGTGGTGGGTGGTTTTCAACTGGCGTTGGCGGCCTGTTTTGTGCTGACTCTGGCCATGTGGAACCGAAACAATGTGCCAGCGGACGACGGGGCCAAGAAGAAACTGACCGATTACAGAACCACTCTAGGCGACACACTGCGCCAACCGCAGGTATGGCTGAGCGTGATGCTGTTCTTCCTCTATGTGGGTGCAGAAAGCGGGCTTGGCACCTGGACCTACAGCCTGCTGACCGAGTCGCGATGCGTGGATAAGACGCTGGCGGGATTCTTCGCAGGGAGCTACTGGTTCACCTTCACCCTTGGTCGGATCGCGGCGGGGATGGTCGCCAGTCGGGTGGGGGTCAACGGGCTCGTCCTGGCTGGGCTGGTGGGCGCACTGCTGGGTACGGGACTGCTGGTTTGGAATCCCTCCGAAATGGCCAGTGTGTTCGCGCTGGCTGGCATCGGTCTGTCCATTGCGCCCATCTTCCCGGCGATGATGTCGGGCACCAGTGCACGGGTGGGCGACAATCATGCGGCCAATACGATCGGTATGCAGATGGCCGCGACAGGTTTTGGGGCGGCGATCATTCCCAGCCTTATGGGGGTGCTGGCTCGCCGGATCTCGCTGGAGATCATCCCTGTCTGCCTGCTGGTGGTGTATGCCGTACTGCTTGGTCTCTACGTCTTGGCGGTGAGATCTCGAAAGATGCAAGCGGCTGCCATCTCGGCGCAAAGCAAGCATGTAGTCCGACAGCAGTGAAGCACCTGTAGAGAAGCTGTACAGCGGTAGTCAGGTATTACGGCGACCAAGAAGTAAGAGTGTCTTTGCCGCAGCAAGCGATGAAGCGTCGGCAACCGGAGATGCTACTCATTATTCGCCGAGTAAACAAGCTCACCCAGCCGCCCAACCGCGCGTTGCACCTGACCGCCTTCGGGTGCGCATGAAGGGCGTTCGGGTGTCCGTGTGTCCACACTGCCGAAAGGTGCTCGGGACTGGCATGGTTGGGATGTGAATGTACAGCCCCCCCAAACCGCACCAGGTCACTGGAGCGAACGCGGGCGGGGCAATAAGGGCTCGGTCCTCGGATTTCAGTGTCAATGAACAGTGCTCTATCATCATGAATGGGAAGGCCTCTTGAGCCCTTAAGAGCTAGATGAACGTGTTCCTCTTGTCACTCAAACACCTCCACCTGACAGTCTCCACCTTACTGAACACCGAAAACCGAAGACTGCCTCCCCTTCCCCCCTACTCACCCACCCGGTGGAGCCTCTGCGTTCGGTGAGTCCTTCGGTCATGGCTTGATCCGACGGGGCGTCCAATCCTGATGGACCTCAGGTCGGATGGTTCTCTTTCCATCCAGCCCGCGAGGCAGGCCCGTGCTGGGGTAGGGGTAGAAGTCCATCCGTCCCTTGAGTTCACCCTGATCGATAACCCCCTCGCCAATCAACCAGCCGGTGTCTTCTTTGATGGTCAAACTGGATCCTTCGCGACCGATCAGCAACGTGAAGTAGAAGCCCCCTCCGAAATCATAGAAGTCCGGGACCGGAATCTGCTTGTCTCGATCCAGGTAGGTCGCGACCGACCGGCTATCCCGGCGCTCCACTCGCAGTCGCACGGGCCGATCGCCGGTGGCAGAGGTCCATTCCCATTGGCCGGTCAGGCTCACCTTGTCTCGTTGGCCCTCCCATGTAACCTCGTAAGACCGGTTGGGATCGGCTATCGCCAGGGTTCCCTTCATCGAGTCCCCGGAGGCATGGCCGTCAAACCGGATCTGGAACCGGCCGTAGGGGATGCCGCTTGGAATGCCCTCGTACCTCACGTGGTCGCCCCAGAGCTCGGCACGGATGCCCCCGGTCAGAGGCGTCACCCCGGAAAGCTGAAAGGTTCCGGAGACCTCCGAGAGACGCTGGTGCAGGATCAGACGATAATCACGCTGCCCGTCGGGCGTCTCCACCACACCCGTCCAGACCCCCGCCACCGGGGAGGGGACCACCCACATCAGGACCTTGTCGCTCGTGCCGAAGTGCATCTCGTTGGCACTGTAGTCCGGCACGCAAGGATTATCCTGGTAGGGATTCCACATCTCGGCCCACATGCCCGGCGTGGTCATGCGCACGGTCAGTTCCTTGTCTATCGCCCATTCACCCATGCCGAATTGGTGGGAGAGGACGCGGGTGCCGGGCTTGAGCATACTGAGTATCTTCGGGCGAAGCTCGATATTTGGCTGGTGGCCCAGGAACAAGGTGACGACACTGGCCGGGCTGAAGTCGGTCATGAAGAGGTCACCCTGGATGAACTCGACGCGGCCGGTCAGGCCGGCCTTCTGTGCACTTTCCCGGCTTTCCAGGACTCTGTCAGGATCACTCTCGATCCCGACCGCGCGCCGGGCACCGAAGTCTCGCACCGCCGCCAGCACAATGCGTCCATCGCCTGAGCCGAGGTCATAAACCACGTCGTTCTTTTCCACACCCGCCAGCCAAAGCAAGTCCCGGACTGTGTCATGGCGGGTAGCCACAAAGGGAACAGACGAGCGAGCGGGAGGCGTGGCAGCCGCGATATATCCTGCGCCCAACAGTTCAGTGGCCAGCAGGACCCAACCCGCACCCACGGCAACATGTGTTCCTCTCATGATCAGATTCTCCATGTCTAAGCAATGAATCCACGGAGTGGTCGACTCACTCGGCCATGGGATCTCATCGCGGAGCATTGTATAGGCGGCCTGTGCGGACCGTGTGCAAAAACCTCGTAAAATCCATTCCATCTGATTTCTGCCGTTTTTGGGAGAGGCAATCTTCGGTCCGTGGCATATGATGGACGGCGGGCATATGAACGTGATTGTTAAGACCAGGAGGCCGGCGTGAGTAGATCGTCATCACATCGAGTCGTGAAGACGGGGATCGGCGTCATGCTTCTATTCGGGTGGACGCATCCCATTCCGGCTGCACTGTATACCCCCGACGGTTGGACGCCCGCGAACGCCAGGCTCGTGGTGACCGACCGCCTGGCCGCAGAGGCCAAGGAAGTGGTGGTGGAGACCGATGAGTGGAAGGTGATCTTCAGCCTCTTCTACAACGGCGGCATCTACCGACTCTTCGACAAGGTGCACGATCCGAATCAGGAGGACAACCTGGTCACCGGTCCCGTCTACTGTCAAGGCGGACTCTTCGACTATGACGTGTATCTGGAGGGCGATCAGGAGTTCAGCACCGCCCTCGGGAAGAACGCCGATCCAGGCCATGCCTCGCTGACGCTCGTCGAGAACACCCCTGTGCGGGTGCGGATCCTCCAGAGGTGCCGTCCCCGGCTGAACAACGGAAAGGGTCCGCAGGGCGATCCGTTCGTGGAGCTCGACATGGTCGAGACCACCACGGAATGGACCTTCTATCCGACCGGCCGGTGCAACATCCGGTTCGACGCCGTGACGCCCCCGGATTGGGACGGGATCTGCTCCTCCGGGCCGGGCGGAGAGGGGAAGGCGATCACCACCGACGGCAACACGGTCACCGCGTCCAACGGAACGGACTTCCTGGTCCCGTGGGTGACACAGGGCGATACCCTCGAGAGCGCCTCCGGCGGGTGGGGGCCGGTGCGGATCACCGGGCGGCCCGACAGAAGCACGCTTCGCCTGGCCTCTCCGGTCCCGAGCGGCCGCAACCTGGACTTCACGATCCGCCGCCCCACGATCCTGGACGAAACCTTCTCCATTCACGCGGACGGGGATCCCGGTCCGGCTCCGCGGACCAGCCACTGGCAGGGCGGTAGTGACGGCGACCCGCTTTACGACAACGTGGTGGCCGACACGCCGGGCGTGTACAACGGCGATCTGTTCCGCAACCGCACGCCACCGGTTGGGGAGGACACGGTCTTCGTGCTCTGGACGAGGCCGCCTCGCGGATTCGGCAGCCTGTTGGCCTTCTACGAGCCCTTCCGGAGGGCCACCTACGCGGTCTTCAACGACCTGAGCTGGACCGACATCTCGTACACGCAGGTGGCCCGAAGGGGACGCCGGCCGTTCGAGGAGCACCACCGGTCCTTCCTGGTGCACATGGGCACCGAGAAGGCACGCGTCCTGCCTCGCATCAAGGGCGTTCCCGACGCCCTGCCCTACGCGGAGGACTATCGCCGGCCCTATGCAGCGGCCCGCGTCGGGGCCTTGAGCACCGGAGAGGGCGTCTCTGCGCACGGCTATCACACGGCGAGCGGGGCCTACGGCGTCGTTTCGGACGGCAACAATACGGTTGCGATCGCGTTCGACGCGGCTCGCGGCGGGGACCCCGCACGAGCGATCCCCTACTTTCA
>JAGOQT010000385.1 GCA_018007255.1 Phycisphaerae bacterium
GTGTGTGCTCTCGGACGGTATGGGTCCAGCAGGGAGGCCACCGTGGGACTGAGCAGGTGGCCTCTTCATCGGAACGTACATGACGTCTACTGTCTCACCTTTGATCTTGGTTCTTCTACTGGCCGCTGCCCCATTGACCCACGCGGCCGTCGAGGCCCCTACCCTCCTGTCTCCCTCCCAGGGGCAGGTTGTCACTCAGCATGAGATCCGGTTCGAGTGGTCTGCGGTCCCAGGGGCCGTGCGCTACGAGTTGACCCTCCGGAAGACCCCGGGGGTGGATGACCGGGACCTGATCCTGTTCCAGCTTGACACGGCCGACACCCGGCTCGTGGTGACCCTGGACTTCGATTGTCTGGGCTGGCTGGACCGAGATACGTGGTGGGCGGTCCGGGCCAAGGACGGCCAGGGCGAGTGGGGTCCCTGGTCTGCCCTGCGGAGCTTTGTGTACTGTCTCGGCGGGGCCTGTCAGGGCGGGACGGTCACGGCCCTGTCCCCGGGTAGCCATCCGATCTCGGGGGCCGAGGGAGAGGTCCTGATCTACGGCGTCTCGGTACCGCCCGACCAGGGGCTCATGGTGGTTAAGACCCGAGGCGGGCAGGGCGAGTGCTCTCTGGCCTGTAAGGGCCCGGACAACACGTGGGGCAAGTGGGACAGTGCCTCCTCCGACGACGGGACCCATGAGACCCTCTGCGTGGGGCACCCCAAGGCGGGACTCTGGTATGTCGTGGTGTATGGGGAACGGTCCTTCGCGGATGTCCAGCTCACAGTTGAGTACCTGCCTGCCCCGAAGACACCTGCCTGGACCTCGGATGTGGGTCTGTTCGCGGATCTCCGCACGCCCACGATCCTCAGCGGTGGGATCGATGTCGAGCTGGGTCCGTCCGTCCATCACGACGCAGTGGCGATCGGCAACAGGCTCAAGCACCACAAGTTTCGTTCGGCGGGCAGGAGCTTCGCCAGGTTCAGGTTCTCCCTGACCGATGCCTCCAGGGATCTGTGTCTGGCGATGGTCCACCTGACCTCGGCCCATACGCCGGAGGGTGCGGACCGAGACATGGGATACTCCCCGATCGACATCGTGGTCAATGACACGGACGCAGATCCGTTCAACAACACGGACCTCCTGGCGGACCAGGAGACCGGCCGGCGAATCGATGACTATGACGTGGCGACCCACCATGGATACACCTATGGGATGGAGACCGACACGTTCACCATTGCTGCCAGCCGGCTGCGCGAGGGCCAGAACACAATCACGGTGGCCGCTGTGGACGATCCCAATCGGCCTGAGACCCACTACTGGATTGGCGCCCTGCGGTTGTACACCAAGGGGAGGTCCAGATTCCGATTGGCCTCAGGGGCCTACCGTGTGGATGAGGGAGGCCCTGCGGTCCTGGTGCAGGTCCTTCGCACCGAGGACACGGCCGGCCCCGCCCGCGTCGGGTACAGGGTCGTGTCTGGAACTGGGACCGAGGGCGCGGACTATGACCTCAAGGCGGGGACACTAGACTTCGGGGACGGACAGGAGTCGGCCCTGATCCCCATCCGGATCCCGGACGACGTCGTGCCCGAGGGCCCCGAGACCTTCACGATCTTGCTGGAGGATCCCTCCTCGGGCAACGTGATCGGCACGCCCTGCGCGGCGGAGGTCACCATTGCGGACAATGAGAGGCCTGTGCCTGTGGTCTACGTGGATGGCAAGGCCCCGTCCGGAGGCGACGGGCAGGCCTGGCAGACCGCCTTTCGGGACCTGCAGGACGGTATACAACAGGCCAGCTCCATGGCTGATGCCAACGGCGGAGTGGAGGTCTGGGTTGCGCGGGGGACCTACCGGCCGGACCGGGACACAGGCGATAGGACCATGAGCTTCAGGCTGGTCAACCGGATGGCCCTGTACGGGGGGTTCGCAGGCACCGAGACCTCCCGGGAGCAGAGGGATCCGGCTCGTTTCGAGACGACACTGTCCGGCGATCTTCTGGGCGACGACTCGCCGGGGTTTGGCAACACAGAGGACAACAGCTTCCATGTGGTCTGTGCGGAGGGGGTGGATGCCACGGCGGTCCTGGACGGGTTCCGGATCACGGCAGGGCATACGGATACGGGCTATGTCGGGGATCGTACCCAAGGCGGAGGCCTCTCCTGCGTGTACGGCTCCCCAACGATCCGCCGATGCTGGATCGACCGGAACTGGGGAGGGGAGGGGGCAGGCGTGTATGTCGGGTACTTCTCATACCCGACCTTCGAGGCGTGCCGGTTCACCTCGAATCTCGCCGAGTATCCCAATGTGGGCGGCGGCGGCATGGCGTGCCTGATGAGCAGCCCGCTCCTGGTCAACTGCATCCTGACCGGCAACCGGGCGTTGCGCTGGGGTGGTGGTCTGTTCTGTTGGGACAGCAGCCCCGTGCTGATCCACTGTACGGTCCAGGCCAACTCCGTGCTGTACTCCAACTACCGTGCCGGAAACCTGTATGCCTTGTGCAGCGTCTACCCGACCCGGCCGGTCGTGGCCAACTCTGCGATCGCCCTGGGCGGAGCACGACTTGGGCCCGAGGTCTGGCTCCAGGGTAATGCCCGGCTCAGCGTGGAGCACACCTACATTGAGGGGGGATGGGATCAAGTCCTGGCGGATCCCGCGCATGACTCCAGGATTGAGCAGGGGCCGGGCAACCTCACAGGTGCACAGGTGAGGGCCTTTCCCCTGGCTCCGGACGGCCACCTGCGGGCACGGGCTGCCTTGATCGGGGCCGGGACCCCGTGGCCGGGCGTCCTGACCGACATCGACGGAGAACCCCGCGGGTCCGACCGAGTGGACATCGGTGCGGATCAGTTCATAGACACAGATGCGGACGACCTTCCGGATTGGTGGGAGGCCACGTACTTCGGCGGTCCGACTGGGTCCCTGCCGGACGCGGACCCGGATGCGGACGGTCTGTGCAACGGCGACGAGTACACCCTCTACAGCAGCCATCCTGCCCGGACTCCCATCTGGGTCGATCCTGTTGCAGGGGACGACTCGCTGGTCGGGACCCGCATCTCCCCCAAGAGGACTGTTCAGGCGGCCTTGGATGCGGCGGTCGATGGAGACACGGTCCACTTGGTGTCCGGAACCTACGCAGGGGTGGGCAACAGGGACTTGGACACGCGGGGCAAGGCGGTGGTGGTCCTGGGGGATGGACCGGGGACCACCACGCTCGACTGCGGATATGCCGGCTTTGCCGTTCGCTTCGACTCGGGCGAGATGGCGGGCACCGCCCTAGCGGGCCTGACGATTACTCATGCCCAGTCCGACACGGGCGGTGCCGTCCAGTGCCATGGTTCGGGTCCTCAGATACGAGACTGTCACCTGGTCGACAACGTGCCGATCCTGGACCGGCTTCTGCGCACCACCACACTCCGGGACGGAGAGAGCTTCGACTTCCTGACCGAGGCCCTAGGCCACCTGGACGGGGGCGACCTGTATC
>JAGOQT010000386.1 GCA_018007255.1 Phycisphaerae bacterium
AGGCCGCAGGTCTCGTTTGCCCGGAGGCGTACCCAGGGCGGTACGTCGAGGACAAACGGGACCGAGAACGCGGCAGCCGGACAACAGGACCGCTCAGAACCGAAGGCTTGTGAGAAATGCGGGCTAGACCCTGGACCAGGATACGGGCGATAGGAAGAGGAGCCGGCCATGAGAGGACATGCCACAGACAGTCTGACGTTCAAGGCGATCCTGCTCCTTGTGCCGGCGGTCGTGACCGCGGCCCAAGCAGCGGACTGGCCCCACTGGCGTGGGCCCTTCCTGAACGGGTCCACGGACGAGAGGGACCTGCCCTCCGTGTGGAGCAGGACGGAGGGTGTCGCCTGGATCGCCGAACTGCCCGGCAGCTCTGCCGCCACACCCATTGTCTGGAAGGACCGGGTCTTTGTGTCGGGGGTCGACTTGTCCAGGGACATGCTGGTGGCCATGTGCCTGGACGGGGCCACGGGCAGACGTGTCTGGCAGCATGACATAGCCCAGGGCATGCGCAGGGACAAGCAGAGCACCTTTGCAGCCCCCTCGCCCGTGACGAATGGCCGGGTCGTGGTCTTCTTCTACTCCAACGGCCATCTCGTGGCGTACGACCTGGAGGGTCGTTCCCTGTGGGGACGCCGCATTCAGGAGGACTACGGGCCGTTTGCATTCCTGTGGACGCCCAGCACCAGCCCGACCCTGTACGGCGGCAGGCTGTACCTGCAGGTCCTGCAGAGGGATGTGCCCGTGCAGGGCAGGGGTCTGGAGGGCCAGAAGAACGAATCCTACCTCCTGGCACTGGACCCGAACACGGGGAAGACCCTGTGGAGGCACGTGCGCCCGAGCGAGGCCCAGGCCGAGTCCCGTGAGGCCTTCACCACGCCCATCCCAGCCTCAATCGGCGGGCGGTCTCAGTTGCTCGTTGCAGGGGGTGACGCCCTGACGGGCCATGACCCCCAGACCGGTGAGGAGTTGTGGCGGTGGGGGACCTGGAATCCCAGGCGGATCGGCCACTGGCGACTGGTGCCTTCTCCCGTGGCGGGGGACGGTACCGTCTTGGTGTGTGCGCCCAAGGGCAGCCCTGTCTATGCCATCCGGCCGAGCGGGTCCGGTGTCCTGGACGACACGGCCATGGCCTGGACGAGCCGGGACAGTGCCGTTGCGGTCTCCTCCGACGTCCCCACCCCGGCCTACTATGACGGCGACTTCTTCGTGCTCAACGACCTCCGCAAACGCCTGTCCCGCGTGGAGGCGCAGACCGGCAGGGTGAAGTGGAGCATTCAGACCCCCGGCCAGGCGAAGTACGAGGCCTCGCCCCTGGCAGGGGACGGCAAGATCTACCTGATCAACCACGCCGGCGAGGTGGCCGTAGTCGCGGCCGCCACGGGCGACGTCCTCCACCAGATCCCCATGGACGAACCCAGCGGTGGAGAGGTGGTGCGTGCCTCGATCTGTGCCGCAGGGGGGCGGCTGTTCATCCGCACGACCCGGCGCCTGTACTGCGTGGGTCGGGGGTCCTGACGTGGCGTCCTTGGTCTGTCCGGGCCGGGCCCCTTGCGGCTGCGGAGTGTGCCGGTCACTCCGGAACGTCCGGCAACAGGATGTCGCTTGGAGGCCGGCCTAGGGCGGGCCGCGTGAACCTCTCTCCCGCCTTGGTCGTGCCTGGGATGAATCCCCCGTGGGACAGGAAGAACTGGCCGTTCTCCAGACCCATGAACCGGTCCAGGCGGTCTGAATCGCCTGTGGGATCGTGGCTGAACGTCGCCGCGCACAGCTCGACCCATCGACCGTCCGGCGTGCGGATCCACTGGTTCCCGTACAGGGCCTTGCGGACCAGGTGACCGTTGGCTCCGGAGAAGTTCTCGCTGAAGCTGTACAGGCCTCGAAGATACCCGCCCTCCTTGGGGGCTCGCCAACTGGAGAGGAGGACCCACTGCCCTTTGTCCGGATGGAAGTAGAAACCCGAGTACACGGTGTGTGTGGGGTCCATGGGCCTGGCGGTCACGACGAACCTCTGCCGGTCCCCGGTCTTCCAGAGGTACTTCAAATGGCTGTGTCCCCCCGTGCCCTCGTTGCCGAAGTCTCTGGCCACCACCCCGTCCCCCTTGGCGATCAGCTTGACACGATCCTCGTCTGGGACCCTCGCGCGGTCCACGGCCTCGGTGCCGCTGTCCCACACACTGAAGAGGATCCGCCTCTCGGTCCGGCTGTTGACCTGCATCCCGAAGTAGCCGCGATGCCAGCCGCAGGCCATGTAGTAGGTCCAGGGAGGGTCCTCCAACCCCGTGACCTCGCAGTAGAAGGCCTCGACCTGGGTCTGGGCAGGCGCCCGGTACCACAGATGCACGGAAGCGGCGTTGCGGCGAGGCTTGAGGTTGAAGTGCGCACCCTGGAGGGCGACTCCATCCAGGACCAAGGCCTCCAGGTCTCCGCACGGCTGTCCGGGCCGGTTCAGGGATTCGAGGAGGAATCGCTGCGCCCCTGGGGCCGCGATGTCGAAGGCCCCGAAGTCCGCGGCCACGGGTCCTGCGTCCGAGCCTGTGACCTGGGCATCGTGGGATTGGCCCGCCACGGTCAGACGCAGCCTGGACAGGGCGCCCTGTGCGAGTCGCAGCCTCACACGGGCATCCAGTCTGCCTGCCCTCTTGAGATCGCCGAACCAGACGACCTTGTACCCCGGGTCGTTCCAGCCCGAGATGCCGCCTGGCTCCGAAAGCCTCGGTCCTCCCTCATAGGGATCCAGATAGGCCGTGAATGCGGGGACATGGATCTCCGCGGCCGCCAGACCCCCGTACAGGCAGACGACCGCGCACAGGGCTGCATCGACATGGCGTTTCCAGATCTGCATCGGTCGCTCCAATTGCCTGATGACCGTAAGGACCTGTGTAGAAATAACCTGTCCATTTACCATCTCATCTTCGGGCCATCTTGGGCCGCGTCTCAATCGCGAGATCCTCGACGTAGAAGGGCACTACGCCTCCGGTCTCGCTCAATCGTCGCGTCCCAACCTGACCCAAATCTGAGCGGCAAATGATCAGGTTATTTCTACACAGGCCCTAAGTCTAATGCCGGTGCGGGCCCAGTCAACTGCGTTGCGGGCCTGCTCGTCGAGGGTCCGCGCGCGGTCGGCGGGGGTTCGCACTTGATTTCGCGTCCAGGGGCGATAGGCTGAGGGGCCGTTCTACACGCAGGGGTCCGTGTGCATCTTCGTACAAGGAGGTCAGAGCATGAGACGGTGGTCAGGCACGTGTGTGGGGATGGGGGCCCTCCTGTTGGTGGTCGGGTGCCGGTCCGCGACCGGTCCTGTGGCCCCTCCCGAAAAGGTCGCCCTGTTCAACGGCGAGGACCTGTCCGGCTGGACGATG
Organism: Phycisphaerae bacterium; assembly: GCA_018007255.1. Taxonomy (GTDB): domain Bacteria; phylum Planctomycetota; class Phycisphaerae; order Sedimentisphaerales; family Anaerobacaceae; genus DTPU01. Next base: position 3,357 of record JAGOQT010000386.1, read on the forward strand.
GTCTTGAGCGACCCGCGTGCGGACGTCCGAAAGGTCTGGTCCGTCCGGGACGGCGTGGTGCGATGTGAGGGTAGGCCCAACGGCTACATGCGGACCATACGGG
>JAGOQT010000050.1 GCA_018007255.1 Phycisphaerae bacterium
TTCATCGTCCGGTCGAGCTCCCTGCTCGAGGACGCGTACGGCCATTCGTTTGCGGGCAAGTACGAAAGCGTCTTCTGCGTGAACCGGGGTCCTCGCGAGGCGAGGACGGGTGCCCTGCTCGACGCAGTGCGCAGGGTCTACGCGAGCGCAATGGGCGAGGAGGCCCTGCAGTATCGGTTGCGGCGGGGCCTGCTGGACCGGGACGAGCAGATGGCCCTGCTTGTCATGCGGGTCTCCGGCGCGGGCCACGGCCGCTGGTTCTACCCCCAGGCCGCAGGCGTGGGCCTGTCGTTCAACCCCTATCCCTGGGACCCTCGCGTCGATCCCAGGGCGGGGGTCGTGCGTCTGGTCTTCGGCCTGGGCACCCGGGCGGTGGACCGGGCGGATGACGATTACACCCGCCTGGTCGCGCTCAACGCGCCTTCTCTGCGCCCGGAGACCTGCTTCGAGGACATCTGCGACACGGCCCAGAGGCGGACGGACGCCCTGGACCTCGAGACCAACCAGTTGGCCTCGGCCCACTTCCTGGACATCCTGAAGGATGCTCGAGACCTCCCGCTCGATCTGTTCCTCTCCTCGCAGGCCGCCCCGGACTGGCCCGCGCTGCAGGCCCTGACGTTCGACGGCCTGATCGGCCGGACCGGATTCACAGAAGACCTCCGAGGGATGCTGGCGTGTCTCGAACAGGCCTATGCCCACCCCGTGGAGATCGAGTTCGCGCTGAACGTCCTGCGCGGCGGGTCGTACCGCATCCACCTGCTCCAATGCCGGACCCTGCAGGTCCGGCGCGAGGACGCGACCCCCCTGCCCAAGGCCCGGCCCCCTGCCCAGGCCCTGCGCCTGGAGGCCCGCGGGGCTGTGATCGGCCTCAGCCGTGACCTGCCCGTAGACCTGGTGGTCCATGTGCGCGCGGGTCCGTATGCCGGCCTGCCCATGCGGGACCGGCACGAGATCGCCCGCGTGATCGGACGGGTCAATCGCGGGTGCGCAGGCCGGGACTGTCGGGTTCTGCTCCTGGGACCAGGCCGATGGGGCACGCGCGACCCTGCACTCGGCGTGCCGGTGCACTATGCGGAGATCAACCAGGTCTCCGCGATCGGAGAGATCGTGGCCATGCGGGACACCTTGGTGCCCGATGTCTCGCTGGGCACGCACTTCCTGAGCGAGTTGGTCGAGATGGACGTGCTCTACTTCGCCCTGTTTCCCAGAAGAGAGGGGAACCGCCTCGACGAGGCCTGGCTCATGTCCGCGCCCAACCGCCTCGTCGAGTTCGATCCCGGCGCAGGCCTGTGGGCAGGGGTCGTGCTCGTTGCCAAATCCAAGGACCTCGCAGGCCCGGGCCAGGACCTGCGGATCCTGGCCAGCGCGCAGGACCAGAGTGTGTGCCTCTACTGCCATCCGGCAGGCTGACTGAGAGACCTGGATGTACCGGCCACATCGCGGGCCCGCAGACTCCTTTACGCACCCAAGGGCCAAGTCCGGACGTGTCCAATCCAGGCCCTGCGCATAGGGCTGTGGTCTGGAGGCCCTATAAACTAGGCTTTTCCTGTGCTGTTCGGATCGTTGGTAACATAAAAAAGGTTTGCATATTGGCCCTTGTTAAGATACAATAAATTGGACTCCATCCTGCATGGGGAACGTATCGGAAAGGGTGTTGTTGTTCAAAGGGTCTGCACAGGGGAGACGAACAGAATGGCTGCAATGTTCTACACGTTGAAGGAAGCGGCCGCCAGGCTTGGCAAGACAGAGAAAGAGGTGAAGCGTCTGGCCAAGGAAGGCAAGCTACGGGAGTTCAGGGATGGGACTACCCTTCTGTTCAAGATCGATGAGGTGGAGAGCCTGACCTCCAAGGCGGAGGTCGCTGCCCCAGAACCCAAGCCGGAGACCGAGCCTGTCCTGGAGGCAGAGGATCTGCTGTCTCTCAAGGAGGAGCCCGCCCCAAACGAGGCCGTGGAGCCGGAAGACCTCGAGTCGCTCTTTGCCATAGACGAGGAGCAACCGGCCGGTGAAGAGGCCCCTGACACCAAGGCCCCTTCGGAGCCTCTGGAAGGCCTGGACCTGGGTGAGCTGCAGCCCGGCGCCCCAGAGGAACCTGCGGGGGTTGAGGAGGAGGCCCTGGACCTCTCAGACACCCAACAGGTGGCTGCCGCCCTGACACCGGAGCCCGACTCCGGAGGCCTTCCGGAGGACGAGATCCTCCTGTCCCAGGAGGGCACGGGCACATCCAAAGAAGGGGAGCTCAGCGCCCTGGACACAGCCTTGACCGGAGAAGGCGTGAACGTGTTGGGCGAGGCAGACAAGGAGTACAAGCTGACCGACGACACCCTTGCCGAGACCATGGCCGGACTGGGCGCAACCAGTGACGCCTCTCTGGAGGAGATCGAGAAGGACGTGAATCTCGACAGCTTCGGCAGCGGCTCCGGCCTGCTGGACCTCTCGCTCCAGGCAGACGATACGTCCCTCGGAGGCATCCTGGACGAGATCTATACCAAGGACGAGCAGAAGGCGGGAGAAGGCGGGGTCGAGGCGGAGGAAGGCCTCGTAGCAGACATCGCATCCGAGACCGAGCAGATGCCCCACGCAGACGAGATCGCAGGGGCCCCGTTGGACTACGCTGCGCAGGCCGTGATTCCGATCGCCGCCGAACCTGAGCCCGACACCTCCAGCAACATGGTGGGCGGCCTCTTGATCTTGTCCCTGTGCGTGCTGACCTACACGACCATCGCCGCAGCAGGCGTGAAGATCTTCCAGACCGTTCCCGGCATCGTGCGAGTGATGCAGGGGCTGATCTGGTATGTGGTCGGGGGTCTGGTGCTTGTGGTCATCGTGATCGCCGCCATGGCCTTCATGAAGGGATCAGGTCCACGGCCACCCAAGGCACCCAAGGCTCCAAAGGTCCCGAAGGCCCCCAAGCCCAAGAAGGAAAAGAAGGAGAAGAAGAAGAAAGGGGCCCCCAAGGAGGGTTAGAGGATCACCGGTCGTGCGGGACCGGGCGACCTTTTAGAGAGGGCTCAGGTTCCTCTCCCAGGCGAGGGTATCCATCACACATGGGGATGCCCCGTGCCGCCTGTTTTCCGTGGCCTTCCGCACACCCATCTGCTATCCTCTCTGGCCGTCTTGGACGCAAACCGCTTTCTTGTTTTGTCGGACGAGCCGAGGTGACTGCGGATGACCCATCAGACGCTTAAGGGACTGCTGCAAGACAAGGGGTGATTCCTGGTCCTGGCCGAGTTGGTGGCAGGACCCGGACTGGATCTGGGCCCAGTTCGTCGATTCCTCAAGGACCTGCAGGGGGCCACGGAGCCGGCTGTCCCAGAGGGCTTCTGCCTGGCCGGCCTGACCCTGCCTCAGAATCCCGGCGGCCTCGCCAATCTGGAGCCTTCGGATATCCTCCATCGGCTCACCGCTGAGGGTCTGACCCGAGACCTGGACCTGATCCCCCACGTCACGTGCAAAGACCACAACACCGCCGCGATCGCCGGCAGCCTGGCCGCATACAAGGCCATGGGCGTGCAGACCCTGCTGGTCCTGACAGGGGACAGGCCCGTTTCCGCGAAGGGCGTGTATGAGGTCGAGTCCATAGGGGCCCTGCGCATGATCGCCAGGATGAACAACGAGGCCCTGATCAAGGCGGACCCGGCCCGGATCGCACAGGCACACCGGTTCTTCACAGGGGCTGCAGTCTCTCCCTTCAAGTACACCGAGCCGTCTCTGGTTCAGCAGTACGACAAGATGGAGAAGAAGGTCGCCTGCGGCGCAGGGTTCCTCATCACGCAGGTCGGTTGGGACTGGCGCAAGTCCCAGGAGCTGTTCCAGGTCCTCCAGGAACGGGGCCTGCATGTGCCGGTCCTGGGCAACGTGTATCTGCTGAGCACCCGCACAGCGGCCCCCCGCCTCATGCACGACGGCAAGCTGACCGGGTGCTTCGTGAGCGACGACCTCCTGGCCAAGGTCTATGCCGAGACCCCGGACGGCCACGTGGAGCGGGCGGCCCAGCAGACCGCGATGTACAGGGCCATGGGGGCTGCGGGCGTGGACATCGGAGGCGTCCACGACTGGGCGACCTTCAGCCGCATCCTGCACAGGGCAGCCGAGATCGGGGCGGACTGGCAGCGATACAAGGACAACCTGTGCTGGCCGCCCAGTAAAGAGGCCTTCTATCTGTACGACGATTCGGGCAGGCCCGCGCCCCTGTGCGACCCGGACAAGACCTTCGGCCAGAGGTTCTTCAACTTCGCACATCGGGCCTTCCTGAACCCGCGATACCGGGGATTCCGCGCACTCAGGAAGACCATGGCCTTCTTCGGCGCGGACCAACCCCAGAGCTGCCTGTACAAGGCCTTCAACGCCTCCGAGAAGTCCTTCAAGTACCTGCTCTACGAGTGCCACGAGTGCGGGGACTGCTTCCTGCCGGAGAACTTCGGCCTGTGCACGATCGGGGGGTGCGAGAAGGGCCTGGACAACGCCCCGTGCGGCGACGCCACGGTGGACGGCCGATGCGGCAACAACCTGGACCGCGTCTGCATCGGCGAACGGATCTACCTGGCCGCAGCCGCGGAGAAGGGGGGGCGGCAGAGGCTGCGGGCCACGATCAACCCGCCCCGCAACCCGGCCCTGGAGCACACGTCGTCTATCGTGAATTACCTGTTCGGCAGGGACCACACCAGGAAGAACGCCCTGATCTCGATCGGGGAGTCGATCCACGCCTCCATCCCGCGTGTGGGTGCGGTCATGAGACAATTGGAGGACGCGGGCCCGGACGTCTACACCCGGCCCAGCGACCTCCTGGACACCGTGCGGGCCTTGATCGAGTCCCAGGCCGACGACGGGGCGGACTACATCGCGGTCAATGTGGATGCCTTCGGCGAGGACGACCCGGGAAAGGCCGCGCGGATCATGCGGGAGTACGTCCGACTGGTGCGGCGATGGGGTCGGGGCGTGCCGGCGTGTATGGACAGCGGCCATGACGACACGCTGATCGCCGGGCTCGAGGAGTGGTATGCCACGGGTCAGGCGGTCCGGCCGCCCCTGGTCAACTCGGTCAAGACCTACACCCTGGACAAGATCCTGCCCCTGAAGAAGAAGTATGACTTCTCGGTGATCGGCCTGCTGGTCAGCGAGCAGGCCCCCCAAGGTCCGGGCGGCTCGTACTCAGTGGACCAACTGCTGGCCCTGGCCCACACGATCTTCGACGCCGCAGTGGGCCGGCACGGGTTCAGGCCGGACCAGATCTTCTTCGACTCCACGGTCTTCCCGCTGGCCATCGACATGCCCATGGAACCGGGTGTGCCCGGCTACACGTACAGGGCCTTCGAGACCATCCGGCGGATCCGGGCCACGCCCAAGTTCAGGGGCGTGCATTGCTCCCTGGGCATCAGCAACAGCGTCCGGGACCTGCCGGGCCGCAAGATCGGTGTGTGCCGCGCCTATGTGGCCAAGGCCATCGAATACGGCCTGGATGCGGGCATCGTCAATGTGAGCCACCGGTACGGGACCGCGGAGCCTGCCCCTGAGCTGATGGACCTGGTGGACGCCTATGCCCGCATGGACGGCTCGCCGGAGCGCATGGACCGGGCCGTGGAACGGATGGGGCAGTTCTGCAGGCAGACCCGCAAGGGGACCTGACCGGCCGGGGCTACTCCTGCCACACCGCCACGCCTGCAGGGGGCAGGACCCGGGTGCCCACGAGCAGGCGGGTGTCTCGCGGGGCAGGCACGGTCTGCCTCTTCTCCGTGAAGTTGGTGGCCACCCAGAACCCATCCCGCCAGTCCACGAGGAACCCGTCCTCCAAGGACATGGTCTGCACCTTGGCCCGTCCCAACACGCCCCGGATCAAGTCCAACTCCAGGTCGCCCTGGGCCGAGTCCACGCCGATGTAGGTCACGCTGCCTCGGCCCAGCGTGCGGGTCACCGCAGCGGCGCCGCCCGCGTAGTACTGGTCCGCGTAGGTGGCCAGGACCTGGACGCCTTCCTGAGGCTCGAGGACCTCGCCCCACGAGAACCACTCGAAGACCCGGCGTCCGGCCTTGACCTTGCCCGCCACGGGCGCGGGCAGGGTGTCGTAGAACGCGATCTTGGCCCCAATCAGGTCGAGGATCGGCGCTGCCCACGGGCCTTCCCACAGGTGGCCGCGGCGGTCCTTGTGCGCGGTGCGGCAGGTCAGCACGAGGTGGCCGCCGTTTCGGGCATAGTCCGTCCATCGGCCCGCGATCTCCCGGTCCGCCAACTGGTACGCGGGTACGACCAGAAACGGGTATCGCGTGAAGTCCTTGTCCTCTGTGATCACGTCCACAGGACAGCCCAGTCGCTTGAGCGCCCGGTAGGCCTTGCGGAGGTGGCCCAGGCTGTCCCAGCGGACATTCTGCTTGTGGTTGTCCATGTCCCAGCGGCTCTCCACGTTGTACAGCAGGGCCGCACGCCGGGCCGCGTAGGCGGCAGGCTCCTGGGCATTCGGGCGGAGGTGTCTGCGGAGCAGGGCCATCTCCTGGCAGGCCTGGGCGTACTGCTGCCCCCCGTTCGTGGGGGTCACGCCGTCCGGGCCGACCAGGCCGTAGTGGTACTGCTCTGCGCCGAACAGGGGCTGGCGATAGCGGTAGGTGCACACGAGCTTCGCGCCCTGGGCAAAGGCCCGCAGGATCCACATGTGTATGGCGCCGGGATAGGGTTGGGGATTCACCTCGCCCCAATTCACCTGGCCGGGCTGGAGCTCCATGAGCCCCTGGTTGCCGTTGATGGTGCGGAAGAAGTCGTGTGCGAACGACATCTCCGCTGCACCGCCCAATCGGAAGCCCAGCGGTCCCTCGTTGAGATTGCCGTGTGCAGGGTAGATGGTCCAGGTCACGATGTCCAGGTCCTTGCCCGACAGGGGCGCGTAGACCGGTGCGAAGTTGGGCATGAAGTTCGTGGTGATCCACTGGCCCGGGCCGCAGTGCCCGCGCAGGACTCCGGTCTGGAACCGCAGGTAGTCCGCTGTTTCCTCGGCGAACCACCGCTGGGAGTCCAGAAGGGCGTGCTCGTTGATCTGGGCCACCAACTCCGTCCGGTTGGGGATCCGGATCTGATCGAAGTCCTGGTATCGCTGCGACCAGAATGCAGTGCCCCAATCCCGGTTCAGGCCCTCGATGGTCGTGTATCGGGCCTTGAGCCAGGCCCTGAACTTGGCCTGGCAGGCGTCGCAGATGCACGGCTCCTTGCCATAGTGGCTCAGCTCGTTGTCGAGCTGCCAGCCCCACACCCTCGGGTCCTTGCCGAATCGCCTGCCCAGCTCATCCACGATCTTGCACACGTACTGCCTGTACGTCTGTCCGCTCCAGCAGGCCTGCTGGCGGGTTCCGTGCTGCATCTGCCGGCCTGCGGCGTCGATCATCAGGATCTCGGGGTGTCCCTTGGCCAGCCATACGGGCGGGGCGGCACTGGGCGTGCAGAGCACGACCTTCAGGCCCTGGTCCGCGCAGAGCTGCACGGCCCGGTCCAGCCAGTCCAGGTCGAACCGGCCCTCTTCAGGCTCCATGAAGGCCCAGGCGAAATCGCCCATGTGCACGAACTCCAGGCCCATGCGCTTGATGTTCGCGATGTCGCGTGCCCATTGGTGCTCAGGCCAGGCCTCCGGGTAGTAGTAGACCCCGATCCGCATCAGGTCCTGCTGGGGGAAGAACGGGGACTGGGCCCAAGACCCGGCTGCACACACACCCAACAGACCCAGGGCCACGGTACGGACTGCGATTCTCATGAGGACCTCCTTGGAGTAGGGGCAAGACCTGGATCCAGAATCAGCGACTGTCCGGGCTGCAGGTTGAGGCCGGCCGTCTTGTCCCCGTACCGGACCGTGCACAGCCGGCCCCAGAGGCTGCGAATGACGACCTCGGCGAGCCTGCCGTCCCTCCACGCGATGTCCACCTCGAACCCGCCCCGGGCACGCAGGCCCTTGACGCTGCCCGACGGCCACGCACCAGGCAATGCGGGCAGGAGGTGAATCTCGCCCAGGTGGCTCTGGAGGAGCATCTCTGCGATGGCGGCGGTGGCCCCGAAGTTGCCGTCGATCTGGAACGGGGGGTGCGCGTCGAACAGGTTCGGATAGGTGCCGCCGCCCTTGCCGTAGTCCGCCCCTGCGCGCCCCACAGGCGTGAGCTGGTTGCGGAGCATCTGGTGGGCGTGGTCGCCGTCCAGGAACCGGGCCCAGAAGTTGATCTTCCAGGCCATGGACCAGCCCGTACCACCGTCCCCCCGGAAGACCAGCGACTGGCGCGCCGCTGCAAACAGCTCGGGTGTGCGGGGCGTGATCTCCGAACCGGGGAACACGCCCCACAGGTGGGACACATGGCGGTGGGTGTTCTTGGGGTCGTCCTTGTCCTCGAGCCACTCCTGGAGCTGGCCGTGCCGGCCGATCCGATTGGGGGCAATCCGATTCCGAACCGCCGTGAGTTCAGCGGCGAGCTCGGTGTCCACGCCCAGGACCGCAGCCGCCTCGGCCGTATCGGCCAGGAGGCCCCGGATGATCTGGTGGTCCATGGTCGGGCCCATAACCAGGCCCCCGTTCTCGGGCGAGTTCGAGGGGCCGCTGATGAGCTGGCCGCTCCGCGGGTCCTGAACCAGGTAGTCCAGGAAGAACAGGGCCGCCTCCTTCATGGCCGGATAACCCCTCCGGGCCAGGAAGTCCTGGTCTCCCGTGTACAGATAGTGCTCCCACAGGTGCCGGCACAACCACGCGCCCCCGGTGGGCCAGATGCCGTGGTTCGAGGCGTTGATCGGCGCGGTCCCTCTCCACAGGTCGGTGTTGTGGTGCAGGACCCAGCCCCGGGCCCCGTAGTGGGCCTGGGCGGTCTTGCGGCCGCTCGCCGCGCAGTCCTCAATCAGGTCAAAAAGGGGCTCTGCACACTCGGGCAGTGCGCAGACCTCCGCGGGCCAGTAGTTCATCTCCGTGTTGATGTTCACCGTGTACTTGCTGTCCCAGGACGGCTTGAGGGAGTCGTTCCAGATCCCCTGGAGGTTGGCGGGCTGGGCGCCCGGCCGCGAGCTCGCGATCAACAGGTATCGGCCGAACTGGAAGAACAAGGCCGCCAGATCGGGGTCAGGCACAGACCTGAACCGGACCAGCCGCTGGTCGGTGGGCAGGTGCGAGGCCTCGCTCGATCCGAGGTCCAGGCGGACGCGGCGGAACAGGGCCTGGTGATCCGCCACGTGCGAGGCCAGGAGGCCGTCGTACGCCTTGCCGGCCAGTCGCTGGATCGTCCGTTCGCACCGCGCCCCCGGGTCGGTCGTGATGTCCGTGAAGGCCTTGAAGCTCGTGGCCCCGGCCAGCAGGAGTGTGACCGAGTCCGCGTTCTCCACGGAGATCCCGTTGTCCGCGACCGAGACCCGGCCTCCCTGGGCCCTCACGCAGAGCCGGGCCTCGAACCGGATCCCTCCCTCCTCCACCTGGCCGGTCAGTGCGAGCTGGTCTGTCCCGCGAGGTGCCGTGCCCGCAGACGTGTGCGGGCTGTCCAGACTCGCGATGAGGTTGATCTGGCCCGGCGAGCTGGCCGTCGCGCGCCAGACCAGGACCTGGTCCGGGAAGCTGCTGAACGCCTGGCGTTCGAACACCACGTCCCCTACGCGGTAGGTGACCTTCACGACCGCGGTGTCCAGATCGAGCTGCCTGCGGTAGTCCGTGACGGCCCCGAGGCCAGGAAAGTGGAGGCGGAGATCCCCAAAAGCCTGGTACGCCTTCTGGCGGAGCGGGACGCTCATGAACTCCCTGCCTGCCAGGTCCTCGGCCTCCTTCTGCTTGCCCTCGAAGAGGAGCTGCCTGATCTGGGGCAGGAACCGGACCGCCCCCTCGTGCTGGTACTCGTGAGGCCGGCCGGTCCAGACCGTGTCCTCATTGAACTGCATGCGCTCGTCGGTCACCCCGCCGAAGACCATGGCACCCAGGCGTCCGTTCCCTATGGGCAGGGCCTCGGTCCACTGGGCCGCAGGCTGGTCATACCACAGGACAAGGCCTTCACCGGGCAGTGCGGCCTCCGCACACACCCCAGGGGTGCAAGGCCCGTACAAGAAGGCCCAGAGGCAGACCACGGCCCATGGTACACAACGGATCGCGTTCATAGGTCTCCTTCTAGCCCGCATTTCTCACAAGCCTTCGGTTCTGAGCGGTCCTGTTGGCCGGCTGCCGCGTTCTCGGTCTCGTTTGTCCTCGACGTACCGCCCTGGGTACGCCTCCGGGCAAACGAGACCTGCGGCCTTGCATCCGGCCAACATGACGCGCTCAGAACAACCTTTCCAAGGTGCGCCTGCCTCTCAAACGCATCAACTCAAGTCCACAGCCTCACTTCCGCCCCGACCGTCCGAAGCCTCGTGAGAAATGCGGGCTAGACTGGGTACGGTTCGCCCGGCCAGCCTGGCCGGATGATACAGGCCCACCCCAGACGAGGCAAGGGGCCGCGTCCACACCTGAAACCGGCCTTTGGGGACCTCCTTGGGCTTGTGCCTGGGCCAGGTTCCTGGCATAATGGAGTGATTGTGTTTGGGAGGTGCGTGTGTGAGGCGTAGTAACCGACCCAGGGTCGTCAAGAAGCGGCAGATCCGGGGCCCACGTCGGGCCCCGGACCAGCGAGAGGACGTGGCGAGGTACCGGGACCTCCTGGACAAGGCCGGGGATGCCATCCTGGTGGCGGACGCGGAGACAGGGGTGTTCTTGGAGGCCAATGCCAAGGCTGAACAACTCCTGGGCATCCCCCGCCAGGAACTCCTGGGCAGGCAATTCCTGGAGATCCATCCCCCCGAGCGGGCGGAGCAGTACAGGCAGCTCTTTCAATGGTGCCTTGACCACCCGGGCAGCGTGCTGGACAGCGAGCTTTGGGTCCTGCACCGGGACGGGCGTCGTATCCCTGTGGAGATCTCTTGCGGGTTGATGGAGTGGGACGGGCGAAGAGTCGCACAGGCGATCTTCCGGGACATCACCCCCCGAAGGAGGCTGGAGAAGATCATCCGCACGCAGCGGGACCTGGCCACGGCCCTCAACGAGACCCCTGATCTTGAATCCGGGCTCCGCCTGTGCCTGGAGGCCAGTCTGAGCCTGACGGCCATGCACGGCGGAGGCATCTACCTGGTGGACGACGCCACGGGCGCCTTGAACCTCGCGGTGCATCACGGGCTATCCCCTGAGTTTTTGGCATCGGTCTCCCACTTCGAGGCCGATGCAGCGAGTGCTCGGCTCGTTGCCGCGGGCAGGCCGGTCTACTCCAGCTACTCCAACCTGGATACTCCCATGGCGGGCAGGGCACAGACGGAGGGGCTGCGCGGCATCGCCATGGTCCCCATATGCCACCGGGGCCGAGTGCTGGGCTGTATCAACGTGGCCTCCCATTCCGCCACGGAGGTGCCTGCGACTGCCCGCGAGGCCCTGGAGACCACCGCGGCCCAGGTCGGGGGATGGATCAACCGTCTGAAGACAGAGCAGGCCCTCCGAGAGAGCGAGGAGCGTTTCCGTGCGGCCGCCGAAGGCACCCAGGACGGCCTGTGGGACTGGCCCGATATCACCCAAGACCACGTGTGGTGGTCCGGGCGGTTCCGCGAGCTCCTGGGGTATTCGGAGGGCGAGCTCGAAGCCGGGTACTCCTCCTCCTTCAAGGACCTGGTCCACCCGGAGGACCTCCCTGTCCTGGAGACCGCTGTGCGCAGCCTCCGTGACGACCACAACGTGCTGCCTGAGATCGAGTTGCGGCTCAGGACTCGCAGCGGCGAGTATCGATGGTTCTGCGGGCGAGGGGTCTTGGCCAGGACCTCGGAAGGCCGTCCCCCGCGGCTGTCCGGCTCCATCCGTGACATCACGGATCAGCGCAGAGCCAAGGCCGAGCGGGCAGGCCATCTGGCCAAACTCAGGAACCTGACGGCCCAACTGGCCCTGGCCGAGGAGCAGGAGCGCCGCCGCATCGCAGTGGGTGTGCACGACGACATCGGCCAGAGGCTCGTGCTGGCCAAACTGGAACTCCAGTACCTGCGACAGAGGATGCGAACCTCCAAGTTGGCCCAGGGCGTGGACCGCGTGTGCAGCCTGATCGACCAGACCATGGAGGAGGCCCACTCCCTCTCCTTTGAGCTGAGCAATCCGGTCCTCTACGAGGTGGGATTCGCAGAGGCCGTCGAGTCGTTGCTGAGCCAGCGGGTGGTCAAGGCCGCAGGTCTGACGTGGTCCTTTGCCTCGGACTTCAACGGGGCCAAGCTGGACGAAGACGTGGCGGTGACCCTGTTTCAGGCCGTGCGAGAGGTCCTGACCAATTGCATCAAGCATGCCCAAGCCCGTCGCGTGGAGGTCCGGATCGGCAGGCTCAAGAACCAGATCCGGGTGACGGTGGAGGACGATGGAGTGGGTATGGACCCGGGGCTCTTGGATCGTTCGACGGACGCGCAACGAGGCCTGGGCCTCTTTCACGTCAAGGAGCGTCTGGAGGGGCTGAAGGGACGGGTGGAGGTCCATTCCTCTACGGGCAAGGGGACTACGGTGATCCTGGTCGCCCCGTTCAAGGCCTCGGATCGAGGGCATGCCAGGCCCAAGGCCGAGTGAGCGGACCCCGTCCGTTCAAGGCGCGGTGTGCAGGCCCTCCCATCGCACGGTCCACTGGCCGTTGTCCGGGAACCCGGGGGCGTGCCTCGCGGGCGCACCTTCCCAGCCCGCGGTCATAAGGGCTGCGGCGTAGAGCAGGCCGCCGTTGCCGGGCAGGTAGATGGTCAGGCCCGGGCGCTGGTGGTTGTGGCCGTTGAGCCGGTACTTGTTCTTGGGCGTGTCGAGCAACAAGGCGTCCACGGCCCGCTCCGGCTCGCCCAGGCGGGCTGCACACATGGCCACCATGGGGTAGTCCCAGCCCCAGGTGTCCGGCCAATTCCAGTTATCCAAGATCCAAAACAGGGTCTGGCGCATGACCTGGCGGTTTATGCCCGGCCCCGGCAGCAGGCCGAATGCCGCGGTCACGGACGGGTGGTCGTCCACCCATCTTCTCTGCGTATAGGTCCCGGTGGCGGTCTCTGCGAAGAGGTACTTCCCCTCCTCTGTAGGGGGCTTGGCCAGGTCCTTCAAGACGCGGTCCCATTTCTCGACGCGGGGCAGGCCCAGACGCTGGCGCCATTCCTGGGCCTTCTGCAATCCCCAGACCCAATACGTAATCTCATAGGTCGGATTCAGGGTCTTGTCCTTGGGGAAGATCTCCTGTGCGCACTGCAGGATCGGGCCCAACACATACCTGTTTGTGGCATCGTCCCAGGTGGCATAGGAGGCCATGAACTCCGCGGTCTCCAGGACCACGTCCCTGAACCTCTCCAAGGTGGCCCGGTCCTTGCGCTGGCGGTAGACCAGCTCCGCGTAGAAGATCGGGTGGGGCTGCTGCCAGATCAGGAACGGCCCCACGGAGGACGGGGACTCCGCGCCGCTGGGCGAGGTCATCTTGGGCCAGCGGGCCCCTGTGTAGCCCTGTCTCTTGGCCGTGGCCTGGGCACGCGGCAGGATGGCCTGGTAGTACCCCAGGCTCTTCTCCAGCAGGGGCAGCCGATCCCACAGGGCGAACTGGGCTGCGTGCCACCAGTGCATCTCCAGGTGGAACTTGCCCTCCCAGGTGTTGTAGGTCAGGCCTGACTCCTGAGGGGGCAGGCTGCCCGCACACTGGATGGCGGTCAGGTACTGGGACAACACGATCCTCCGCTCCAGCTCCCTCCATCGCGGGTCCTTGCTGCCCGACAGGTCGATGGCCCCACCGGTCTGCCAGAATCGGTTCCAGTGGGTGCAGGCCGCTCCGCGGGCCTGGTCGAAGGTGGGCAGACCCGCGTCCAGGGCCGCACGCGAGAAGCCGCACACGAACTCCAGGGCCTCCGCCTCCTTCCCCGATGCCAGGACAAACCTGTGTCTGGCCTCCTCGGTGAGCGTGGCCGCCGGCGTCCAGGCAGCAGCGGCGTGGTAGGTGTCGCCGTCCAGTCTGCGGGCGAAATAGGCCACGCCCGGCGCGGGCTGGGTGCACGTGGTCTCGTGGGCCTCGGGCCTGGTCCAGTCCGCGGTGGCCGTTGCGCCCGTGCCGTAGGGGAAGTGGATCTGGATGGAGATCCTGCCCTCCTTCAGCAATGCCGACGCCACTCGGACCGCCACCAGGTCGAGTTTGGGGTGGCAGACTGTCTGGACCTCCACCCTCCGACCCTGCAGACTGAAGCGGCTGAACAGGACCCCGTTCCACAGGTCCAGGGTCTGCTCGATGTCCTTGAGGTCGTTCGGCTCAGCGGCCTTGCCGTCCGCTCGTGTGAGCAGAAAGCCGATCTGGCCCAGGTGAAGCCGGTGGGGGTTGGCCCGCAGCCATCGGACCTCAGGGGTCTGCCTGTTGCCCGGCACGTCGGCATACCCGACCCTCCGGCCGTGCAGGTCTGGGAACTCCCTGAACTGGAACCGGTCGATTGCCCATCCCTCCGGGTTGGGGGCCGTGTGCCAACCCCAGTGGGAGAGCGTGCCCAGGGGGATGGTGTTCGTGAAGGACTCCGCAAAGGTCTGGAGCCCTGTGCCGTCTGCGGTGAACGCGAACTCGCCGTTGCCCACGGTCAGGGGGTTCTCCACGTCGAACTGCCGGAGCACCACGTTGTGGCGAGTGACCAGGGCCTGGCGGTCGATGCGGGCCTGGGCCCCCGCGGGGGCGGCCTGCGGCGCAAGAAGGACGGTGAGCGCAAGGCCAAAGATCGCGATGGACAACGAGTTCAGTGCACGTCTCATAGGGCCTCCTTGGTCCGGCTCCAGGTCACCTCATGGACTACCCTGCCGGGACAGGGCCCCACTATACAGCAGGCCGGCCTCCGTGTCACCCTGTGGAGGAGACTGTTGCATGGGCCGCGGCCCGGGATTAGGATGGATCCGTTGTGTCTGCGTCGAGGCAGGGTCTTGTAGGGTTTCATGGAGCCACCAACCACTTGGAAAGCAGCATGCACAATGAATCGAGGAATGGGTCGCGGCAGTACGGCAAGGGGGGTCGTCGGGGCTGTCCTGATCGCCCTGTGGATCGCAGTTCCCCAGGTATCGGCCGCCGCAGAGGAGATCGCAGGGGACTGGGACCTGACCATGGACTTCGGCGGCCAGCCGACCCTGGCCACCCTGTCCATGGCCAAGAAGCCGGACGGCTCGCTCGCGGGCAAGTGGGGCAGCAGCGATCTGTCCAACGTGAAGTTCGACGGCCAGAAGCTGACCTTTGCCCGGGTGATCCGATTCGGGGACCAGGAGTTCACCATGAACTTCTCGGGGACCGTCAAGGACGGCAAGCTCACAGGCAACCTGTCCGGCGAACAGGGCGACACCGCCGTCACCGGGGCCCGGAGGAGGCCCAAGCCGCCGGTCGTGGGCCAGTGGGATCTCAAGTACTCCATAGGGGGCCAGGACGTCACGTGCAAGCTGGTCGTGTCCCAGAGGCCCGACGGGACCGCCGAGGCCCAGTGGACCAGCGACCTGGCCAAGAGTGAGGTCTCGAATGTCAAGATCGTGGACGGGAAGCTGAGCCTGTCCCGGAAGACCACCTTCAACGACAACGCCATGGAGTCCACCTTCGAGGCCACGGCCAAGGACAACGCACTGACCGGGATGATCAAGGGGCAGGCGGGCGAGATGGCGGTCACGGGCCGGCGGATCGGCGCGGCCCTGATCGGCAAGTGGGAGATCACGCGGACCACGGAGCAAGGGACCCGCACGAACCTCCTGGTCATCGATCCGGACCTGAGCGGCCGGTACGAGTCCTTTGGCGGGGAGGTCCCCATCAAGGACCTGAAGATCGAGGGCGACCAGGTGACCTTCAAGACCGAGATGCGATTCCAGGACCAGACCTTCGTGACGGACTACAAGGCCAAGCTGGACGGGAAGACCCTCAAGGGGCAGTCGACCTCAGAGCGGGGGACCAACGAACTGGCCGGCAAGAAGCTCGATCCGACACCGGCCCCATAGATCGCATTCGGGGAGCAAAGACCGTACCAGGCCCTGTGGCCAAGCCGCAGGGCCTTTTCTCTTACCGGGCAGAGGCCTGGAGCCTCTCGTCCAACAGGATGAGCTGGCCCGGCTGGGTGAACGTGGCGAAGGCCATCCTGCCACAGCGGACCCTGAGGGGCTGGCCGGCACCGGAGCGGAAGGCGGCACGGGTCAGGCGCCCAGCCTCCCAGAACACATCCACCTCAAAGCCGCCCCTCGCCCGAAGCCCCCTGATCTGGCCCGTGCGCCAGGCCTGGGGCAGGGCAGGCAGCAGCTCGATCTCGCGGGTGTGGCTCTGGACGAGCATTTCGGCGATCGCAGCCGTGCCTCCGAAGTTGCCGTCGATCTGAAAGGGTGGGTGGGCGGCGAAGGGGTTGGGATAGGGCCGGTCGGGGTG
>JAGOQT010000387.1 GCA_018007255.1 Phycisphaerae bacterium
GTCTCTACGTTGTGGGCGAACACGAACGGCATGGCCTCCGCCAGAATGGTCAGGGCCCGGGCCTGGCCATCCTTGAAGTCCGGGACGAGCAGCTCAAAGCGGGTGTCCGGCCTGTGCCTGCGAACGGTCAGGACACAGTCCCGGAAGTGGCCCGCCCCCCCGTCCGCCAGGTCGTCCCGGTTGACGCTGGTGATGACCAGGTAGGCGATCTGCATACGGCAGGCCATCTCGGCCAGGCGCTGGGGCTCCGAGGGATCCGGAGGCAGCGGCCTGCCCGTGGCCACGGAGCAGAACCTGCAGTTGCGGGTGCACACAGGCCCCAGGATCAGGACCGTGGCCGTGCCCCTGGCCCAGCACTCGCCGCGGTTGGGGCAGTTGGCGTGCATGCAGATGGTCTGCAACTGGAGGTCGCTCAGGGTGGCCTCTGTCAAGCGGTATGCCTGGTTGGCCGGATGGGGCCTGCGGAGCCACGGAGGCAGGCGGGCCGGTCGACTGGGATCTCGCGGATCAGGCATGGGACCTCGCTAGGGCAGAACCTGGACGAGCAGTTCGGTCAGCCTCTGCTTGGCCAGGGCCATGGGCCATGACCTGCCGGTCTCCTGCAGGACCGAGGTCATGCGCACGCCGTCCAACCCGCAGGGCACAAAGAGATCGAAGATCCCCAGGCCGTTCAAGATGTTGACGGCCATGCCGTGAAACGTCACGCCCTTGGAGATCCGCACCCCCACAGAGGCGATCTTGCGGTCGGCCACCCAGAGCCCGGGGCGCCCGGGGCTTGCCTCCGCGTGTACGCCCAGGTCCGCGAGCAGCCTCCCCCCGAGGTCCTCCAGGGTCCGGACGTACTCGCCCGCGCCGAGGCCCCGCCTCCTCAGGTCCACGATCGGATACACGACCAACTGCCCCGGGTTGTGGGCCGTGATGCCGCCGCCCCGTGTGACCTCCACCACGTCGATGCCCCTGCGGGCCAGTTCGTCGAGCCCGGCCACGAGCCTGTTGGCGGCCTTGCGTGCGCCCAAGGTGACGACCGCGGGGTGTTCGCAGATCAGGACCGTGTCCGGGACCTGGCCGGCCACCCGCTCCGCGTGTATCCCGGTCTGTCTGCGCAGGACTTGGCGATAGTCGGCCAGGCCACAGTCGATGATCCGGAGCCCGTCCTTCGCCGCTGTCTCCAATGGACGATTCACGGTGGGCATTGTATCATGGGCGGGGTCATGGCTCCATCCGTCAATCGTCCTGGCCATGACGGGCCGGATTCGCTACAATCAGGGCAGTCCATGAAGGCCGATCCCAGACCATCTCGGACGGTTCGTGAGACCCCCGAACACAGGGGTCGGGATGGGTCCCTATGAGGCGGAGGTAGCCGTGGCCAGGGCCAATGTCGATCCTTCGGAGTTGAGGCGGTTTGCCCGAGAACTGAGCCGGTTCAATGCCGAGTTGGAGGACCTTCTGGGAGGGCTCCGCGTCCGGATGGCGACCCTGGAGCGGACCTGGAACGACCAGGAGCAGCGGCGGTTCAGCCAGGAGTTCGAGCAGACGACCAAGATGCTGGCCCGGTTCCTGGACACCTCCGGCCAACACGTGACGTTCCTGATGAACAAGGCCCGGCACATCGAGGACTACCTGCAACAGCACTAGTCCGGGACGAGTGGGAAGTTGCGCACAGGGCACCAGACAACCTCGGTTGGGCACGCGCCATGAGCCAGTCTGCCAGAGTCGATTCCATTGCCGCGCTCAAGCGGTTCAGGGCGTCCCTGATTCAGTTCTCCCAGGTCGCGGCGATCGCCCTGGAGGAGGTGGAGATGGAGATCCAACGGACGCGGACCTGGCTGGAGCAGGAACAGCACCGCGCCTGGCAGATCCGGGTTCGGGACCGCGCCGACGCCTATACCCAGGCCAAGCGGGCGCTCCACCAGAGACAGATCCTGGAGCGGGCCGTCCAGGGGTCCACGAGCTCATGCGTGGACGAGAGGAAGGCCCTCAAGGTCGCGGAGCAGAGGCTTCGCGAGGCTGAGCACAGGCTGCTCCGGGTCCGGTCGTGGATCCGGCAGACCGAGCGGGAGATGCACGAGTACGAGGGCCGGACCAAGGGTCTGTCCACCGCGATCCAGGTGGAGATCCCCAATGCCCTGGCCGGCCTGGACAGGATGGTGGATTCCCTGGAGGCCTATGTGGCCTTGGCGCCGCCGGAGGCGCCCAGACCCACGGAGGTCACAGGCAAGGACAGTGTGCTCATGCCCATGCCCGAATCCATGGCGGGCCAGGAGCCGAAGGCCGCGAGCCGCGAGGAACGGACCCCGCACAACGACGATCGGGAGACGCCATGAGTCTGGTCCAGGGACGAGAGCGATTGACCTTGGCGGCCCGCCAGTTGGCCGTGGAGTGGCAGGCCTTGAAGGAGGTCTGGCGGGACGAGAACTGCCGGCAGTTCGAGGAGAAGACGATGGCGATGCTGGAATCCGAGATCCGGTCCTCGATCCTGGCCATGGATCGAGCTGGGGCGGCCCTGCACACCGCCCGTCACGAGTGCGGAGACCGTGAGGGACTCGACCTATGAGCGATCCGTCCAGGTCCTTCGCGTCGCCTGACGACCTGCAGGCCTATCTGGCGGAGGGTCCGCCGGTCCTGGAGGGCGACTATGCCGGTCTGCTCGGCCAGGCCCTGCAGGATCTCCGCAAGCTCTCTCCGGAGTGGGCCGGGCCCGCGCGGGGGTGGATCGAGTCCCAGGTTCAGGCAGCCAAGGCGGAGCTCCAGGGCCGGTTCGAGGCGGACCGACGTGTCCTGGAGGCCCGTGTCCGCCCCCAGCTCGACCAGCTCGACCGGAGGCATCAGTCCGATGTGCGGGCCGTTGCCGCGGACCACGACAAGCAGCGCCGGGCCTTGGACGCCCAGGCCGAGGCCAGGCGCCAGGAGGTCATACGCCTGACTGCCCAACGACAGGCCCAGGCGGTCCAGGTCCACAAGGACCAGGTCATGGAGGCCGAGTTCCTGATCGATGGGGCCCTGGACAAGGCCAAGCAGAGGCGCAAACAGGCCCAGGCCGCGTTCCAGTCTGCCAGGCAGCGCCTGGAACAGATCCGGCGAGAGGCCGATGCCCTGATGCGGAGGTACCACGAGCCGATCCCCGCCTGGACGGAGGCCTCAGGCCAGGACGCCGCCGTAGACCCCAGGCCAGGCAAGGTCCGTCACACGCAGGAGGCCCTGGTCAGACAGCACCTGGAGGCCCTGCGGCGCCTGTGGCCCGCCCGGTTCTTGGGTGGGCGTTGGTCCCCTGTGAAGGGACCGGGCCGCAGGGTTCGGCACGCGTACGCGGCCTTTCAAGGGGCCTGGACCCAGGCCCTGCGGGGCTTGGAGGCGCAGTTGCGGAGGGACCTTCAGGGCCTGGACCAGCGGTTCGGGGCCCTGGTCGAGAAGGGCAAGGCAGAGCGGCGCAGGGCTACCCAGG
>JAGOQT010000388.1 GCA_018007255.1 Phycisphaerae bacterium
GCGCAGTACAATACGCCTTGATTGACCGGGGCGTAGCTCAGCTTGGCTAGAGTGCTAGACTGGGGGTCTAGAGGTCGCTGGTTCAAGTCCAGTCGCCCCGATTCGTGTCGCGAAGCCCCGTTCGCTAAGTCCCGTGCGGGATGATGTAGATCTCCACGCGGCGATTCTGGGGATTCCCCTTGTTCCCCTCTGCGTTCGGCTCTGCAGGCCTGAACTCGCCAAACCCGCGGACACTCAGCCGCGTTGCGTCCACATTGTTGCGGACCATCTGGTTCAGGACCGCGATGGCCCGGTGTGCGGACAGGTGCCAATTCGTGGGGTGCCTCTGCAGGGTCTCGGTCCTGAGGATCGGGATGTCATCCGTATGCCCGGCCACCACGATGTCGAACTTCTTGGCCTCCTCTGAATTCAAGATGGTGCTCAGGGCCTTCACGCCCTCCACGGCCGACGTGGCGACCACGTCCAAGCCCTTGTCAAAGAGCAGGTCCGTGCTGAGCTTCAGCACGCCCCGACCCGCGTCGTACGTGATCATCGGGTACTTCTTGGACAGGTCCTCGAACTGGGCGGACAACTCCACGGGCAGTGCGCTGCCGCCCACCACGAGCCGGTCCGTGAGCGAGGCGATCAAGGTCTTCTTCTTGGCGTTGTCCTCTTCCAGGGTCGCCACCTTGTTCCTCAGGGCCTCGATCTCCACGGCCTCCTTCTGGCCGGAGGCCTGCAGCCCTGTCTGGGCCTGGGCCGACTGCAGCTCGGCAGTCTTCAGCTTGCTCTCGAGGTCCTGGATGTGCCGTCTCTGGGTCTCGTTCTTGACCCGCAGGTCATAGGCCTCCGTTGCACAACCGCCGACCAGCAGCAGACCCCCCAGTGCACAGATGATCCCGATCCTTCCAGCCCTTCGCATCGTTCCATCCTTTCCAGCCAAAGATCCTTGGTCTCCAATCTCTGATGGGGTATGCAACCCTCGGCCTGAAAGTCGGTTACAGCCCATAGGGCCCCTCATCCATTGGACGGCACAAGTAGAAACGATTCGCAGCCGGCCGTCAAGGCAGAACTTGCCAAATTGGGGCGGGGCAGACCGGTCTGTGCAGTCAGTCGACAGACCAGGCTGCAGTCTGGGAGGCAAGCGTCTGCCATTGGCCTGCCCAGTCCTTGCCGAGGACATACACGACGTAGACCTGTCCCCTGTCCAGGCCCTCCAGGACGATGGGCCGATCCACCGTGCGGTCCTCGCTCCATGGGCCCTGCGGGGCATTGACTGCGTACCGGTAGTGGGTGATCCCCGGGCCGCCCACAGTCAGGACGACCGAGGTCTGTGCTGTCCGGCCGTCGGGTGCACCCTGGATGACGGCCCCCGCAGGCACCAGCGCGCCTCGATCCAGCCCCCACGGCCCTGTGCCCAGGGCCGCGGAGCCCGGGAGGAGCCGCCAGTCCGAGTACGGGTCCATGAAACAGGGGTCCGCCTCGACGTTGTCCGAACCCAGGGCGTGCCAGGCCGCCGGCAGAATGGACCGGTCCACCGCCAGGTGCGAGACCCGTGCGGTCTGGTCGAAGATGGGGCCGGCCACCTGCCAGAAGATGCAGCCTTCCACCGACGCCCCCCGGCCCGGACCCTGCGTATGCCCCGGCAGCTCAAAATATAGGGCCGAGTCCGCAACCTGGACGACCGTGTTGTTGACCAGGGTCAGGAAGGCCCCGTCCTTGACCTGTGCGAGGTGGCCCACATCATAGAAGAGATTCAGGACCGCCATATACTCCTTGCCGCCCCCAAGCGAGAGGACATTGCTGTTTCCGTGGATCGTGTTGTAGGCGTCCTTCTGAAAGTGCATGAACCGGTTGCCCTCGATGAAGGCGTCGCCCTGCAGGTCCAGGGCGTCGTCTCCGCCGCCCAGGAAGGTGTTGTCCCGGATCTCGATCACGCCGTCCGGCCTGGACGGGCCGTCCACGTCGATGCAGTCGTTGTGGCCCTTGACCACGCCGAAGGTGTTCCGCTCGATCAGGAGCCGCCCGCCCGCCTCGACCGTCCCCCAGATGTGCTCGCTCAGGTTGTCCGTAGTCGGGGCCTGGTCCGCGTCAAACAGGTCCGTGAACAGGCAGTCTCGCACGACCAGCGAGGACCCCTCGGTGCGGACCCGCCACCGGTCCGTGCGGTCCAAGGTCACGTGCTCGAGGACCAGGGAAGACCGGTCCAGGCCGACCATGCCGTCTTGAGTCCGACCGTACTCCAGCACGGCCCATCGGATCCGATTGTCGGCCGTCGTGTCCTCGAACTGGATGCCCTTCCAGGTCCCCGGCGTGCCGGGCGTTCGCGTGAACCGTACGGGCAGGACCTCCGTGCCCTCTGCGATCAACTGCCCTCGCACTGAGAGGCGTGCGCCCGAATCGAAGAACACACTCGTGCCAGGCTCGATGGCCAGGGTCGTGGCCACAGGGACCGTCAAGTCGCCCGTGATGCGATAGGGCCCCTGTGCCGCCCTCCAGACCACGTGCGCGGCGATGCCCCCCTGCCCGCCAGGATCGTAGCCCGGGCCGCTGGCCGGGGACCCCTCCTGCAGGCGGTAGTCGTGGCCTGCCGCATCCACGAACAGGGGATCGAGATTGAGGTTGCCGGTCCCAGGCCACTCCTCTCCGAACAGATCCGTGAAGCTGACGTGGATGTCGGACTCGAGATAGGGGGCCTGCACGTCGATGGGGTCTGTGGCCTGGAGGATCGAGCGGGTGACGTGGTAGGTGATCGTGCCGGCCCGGACGCCGTACTTGTTGTGCGATTGGATGCCCATGTCGATGACCCCATCGGCCTTGGACGCCACGATCGTGGTGCGGTCGATGTGGACCACAGCGGTGTCGCCCTCCAGGGCCTTGGCTGCAATCGTGGCCACGGTCGGGTCCTCCGGGGCGGTGTTGTTCTCTACGATCAGGCAGTGGAGGATGTGGACCGTCCCGCCGTAGATGCTCACGCCCTTGTCCTTCGCGCAGCGGAGGACCTGGTCCTCAAGGGTCAGCTCGGAGCCCAGCGTGTCGATGCAGTCGTCGTCCATGAGGGCCACCACCCCTCCCCTCATCAGGCAGGTCTGGCCGGCCCGCTGGCCGTGGATGTAGATCCCGTCCGCGTCGTCCGGGTTGGCCATGTCCGTGATCCAGGACTCCGCGAACCACAGGGCCGTGCCGTCGATCTCCGGGCCCATCACGGACCGGGCCAGGATACAGTCCCGGAACGTCAGGTCCGACCCGGCGGAGCTCTGCATCACCTTGCCCACATGGTCCGTGAGGCCCGCGTGCTCGAACACGATCGTGGAGCCTTCGGACCGGATGGCCGGTCCCTTGCCCGTGTGCCCGCCTCCGGGCGACCGCCCCGCGCACGTGATGCTGTGCGACACCGGGCATGCACCCGTGCCAGCGCGCCGCGATGCCGGGTACGATGGTGTCGTCGTGCAGCAGCACCA
>JAGOQT010000051.1 GCA_018007255.1 Phycisphaerae bacterium
GTCCAGGGTCTCGCGAATCATGACCGCTGCCTTGGCCCACACGTCCGTGTTGCTCACGCTCAGGACCTGGGCCGTGATGGAGCCTGCGCCCTTGAGCTTCTTGAAGGCGAAGTGGAACTCATCCTCCATACCGGTGATGTCCGTACCGGACCCCCTCATCGTGATCGTGCCGTTCGGGTCCTCCACCAAGATGCCCACGGTCGCCGCATACCCCCGATACCAGAGGGCCAGGGTGTCCACCCCTTCGCGGGTCCAGTCCTGGTCCGGGCCGCTGAGGGTCCTGACGGCCTGTGAGTACTTGTTGTCGTTGTTGTAGAAGTAGGGCATGGACTGGCGGCCGCTGTGGAAGATCAGCGTCTCGGCGTGATGCTCGCCCGCCTCGAAGTCCGGGTTCGGGTAGCCGACCGTGGAGCCGTTGGTCTCCGTGCCCCACCCGTCGATCCAGGTCTCAAAGATCCGGTTGCTGCCCTCCATGAGCGGGTCCAGGTCGTTGTAGGACTCGAAGTTGTCCAGCACGAGGAAGTTGCCTGTGGTGAAGCTCCAGACGTCGCCCTTCCAGGGGCTGGCGGGGTTGAGGTTGTTGACCTCGTCGATCCGCCAGTAGTAGGTCGTCTCGAACGCGAGGGTGCCTGCGTCATAGGTCTCCTGGCCCCGCGGCTGGGTGCCCTTGTATTCGGGCGAGCCGGTGCCTGCGCCGCGTACGGCGTTCGGATCCGTGCCAAAGTACACGTGGTGCTGGGTCGCGAAGCTGCCGGATTTCCAGCCAAGGGTCAGCGTTCGCTCGACACCCGTGGCGCCGTTGGCCGGAGAGGCGCCATACGCATTCACGGGCAGATAGGGCGACAGGTAGCAGCCCTGGATGATCTGCTGGTCGCGGATTCCGGCACCTTTCCAGGCCACCTGGCAAAAGTCCCAATCGACACTCTTCCATAACGCCTCGATGTAGTATCTCTGGCCACCTATCAATGGGATTGGGTCTGAGAAATGACTGAAGGAGTAACCGCCGGGAGCTCCCCACACTAGTTCATGATCGATGAACTGAGGCCTCAGGTTGGCGGGGTCGTCATCGGTACTGAGCCATAACTCACCTTGGCCGGCACTGCTTAACCAGAACGTATAGTCCCCGGTCAACGGCACATAGAGCCAGCCAGAGAGTCGGCCACCGTAGTTAGGCTGGGCATAGCCATCGGGCCCAGTGTCGAACGAGGTTAGTGTCTCGGTTACGGTCGGACTGTCAGGGTAGCGAGGATCACTCTTCAGTACGGTCAAGAGGTTATCCGTAGAAGTAAGACCCTCCCATATCTCCTTTTCGATCGTCCCTAAAACCGCACCAGAAGTCTTGAAGCTCCAGACATCGCCTTGATGTGGGTCGCCGCCCTCAATCGCATCGACTCGCCAATAATAGGTCTTATTGAGCTCAAGCATGACGGCGGGGTCGTAATTGGGATCTGTAACGGTGCCCTTGTCTGTGCCGCCTGTGCCCGTCTGCACGTCCTGAAGGATATCTCCGAAATAGACATGGTACGAAGTCGCATCAGCAGCTTGGTACCAGCTCAGTATGACTGCCGGATCAAGGAAATTGGGGTCGGCAAACAAGACCGCGTCAACCGGACTGGGGTTATACGCGGTTTTCGGTGGAATGGTGAAGTCCCAGACGTTACCTGTTTGAACCGCTGAGCCCTTGACCTCGTCAATCCGCCAGTAGTAGGTTGTACCCGCCTGCAGGACTCCAGGATCGTAAGAGTTAGGTTCAATCCCCTTTGCAGCCAACACGCCCAACGGATTGTCTCTGTTGGCGGCGGTCATCCTACTAGAATCGGTACCTAGATACACATCGTGCGAAGTTGCACCATATCCCGGCTCCCAAGACAACTCTGGGTGTGTAGTATCGATCGTAGAACCATATTTCGGCGAGGGACTCGTAGCTATCGGTGAAACGTTGACCGGAGTTAACCTGAACGCGTTGATGATAGCGTACGGGTTATTGGCACCCGATTGTTCAACGGTGTTTGGATTAGCCGACAGTTCCATGACCATTACGCCGTTTACATCTGAAGTGCACGTTCCCGTATTGTGGTTCTCTTCGCCAGTCACAGGAGGAGATGCATTGTTGCACTGAATCGTCATCAAATAGACGTCATTAACATTGACATCTGCGATACGATCACCTGCACTACCGGAAGAGTAATCCCATATCTCTAGCTGGTATGGCGTACTGGGCTCCAACCCTGTTAATGTAATCCTTATTCCACCTGGCCGTGCAAATAGTTCCCCACGATAGATCCGGTACCATTGCACTGTGTTGGGTATCGCCGTGCCGCGGTTTCGTTCGTTCCAGGCGGGGGTCCAGTTGCCAGCCACGTCGGGCATCGTTAGTGCAAGTGTGATCCTTATACCATTTACGGTCGAGCCGCTATCGGTGACACGAAATCTCGTAAAACCTGGCTCTACATCTGGGTTCAGTCCAAAGCTAATGCTCAAGACCGGATTCATGGCATTTGCGGGCGCCGGGTTCAGACCCCCGCAGGCAATGACGATCGTTATGGACAGCAGACCTACTAGACTCGGCCTAATCATGGTTCTACCTCCCACTCAGGATGGCCCACTGGAAACGCTACGGCACCCGTACGCAGAATGCACACACGATTCGCTCGGACACTGGTGATTGTCAACGAACGGGCGACCGGACCTTCGCCCGCCGTCTGTCTTTCAGACTCCGATGTTCTTCATGTCAAGTTGCCGAATGCCCGCGAGCGCAAGCGACCTGCCGGATACCGTGCCACGGCCCACTTCTTCGTCTGAACTCGGCAAGACCAGCACCTGCCCACATGGTACCGCGCAGGAATGTCAGAAATGACATGAATCAAGGACGAGCCTCTGCAAGATCCTCAATTTCACCGGCGTTGAAGTACATGGGCGCAATCCCATGAGCCGGTTGCCTGCCGGCCCAGAACAGCACATGGTGCAAGCATAAGCCGCGCGCCACGCCCTGTTTAACAATGACTTGCGACCTCATTCTGACAGAAGCAAGTGCCCTCGGTCTGCTTCTCGATGAGCCTGCGACCCGTCACGCCCAACAAGTCGTGCCATCCCGCAGGGTTCACCAAGGCCAAGGCACGCTGTTGCCAAGAAAGATCGGGGCTTATACAGAACTGCATAAGCCCCGAAGCACTGCAAGACCGCCTTTGCTCCCGGCAACACGCAAGATCGAAAGCTGACGGCGTTGGTCACTGACTCAGGAAGGCAACCTCATCAGCAGACAAGGCGCGGTCGTAAACTCTGACCTCATCGATCACGCCGTCAAAGAGGCGATACGGCTTCCAGCCCGTGTCCCCGTTGTTGCCGCCAATCCACACCTCGTTTGTGTTCACGGCGATACCGGCCGTGTCGGCTACTGAAACATCGAGCACGCCGTCGACGTAGAGTTTGGCCCCGTCGGTGATGTCATAGGTGCCGCAGACATAGTGCCACTCGCCGAACTCGACCCTTATGTTCCCGTCAATACCGTGGGTGGTGGGACGGCTGGCGTAGCCGCAGAAGCCGAAATGGAATCTCGGGTCGGCCCCAACGTTGCTGATTCTCCAGGCGCTGTCGCCCTTGGCGACAATGGCACGCCATTCGTCGGGGATGGACCGCATGTTGACCCACGCCCCAACGGTCATCGTGTCCATCAAGTCAAACAGCGAGTCGGCCCCGCAGTTCACAACGGAGCCCACGGTCCCGGTGGAGGTGGGCAGGAAGTCCATCGCCATGCCGTAACCAGCCGGCCCGTCCACGAAGGTTGGGGCCGCGCCACCACCGACAGCCTGAATAGCGCCCGCCATGCCGCCACCAGCCGGCCCGTCCACGGCGCCACCACCGACAGCCTGAATAACGCCGTTCAACCCATTACTGGAGCTGTCATTCGCATCGTTCTCCAGTGCGTAGTAGGCCACCAGGCCTTTGGTGCCGGGATCCGGTCGGAAGCCCGCAAGGTAACGAACCTCATCAGCAGACAAGGCGCGGTCGTAGACCCTGACCTCATCGATCATGCCGTCAAAGAGGCGATACGGCTTCCAACCCGTGTCTCCGTTGTTGCCGCCAATCCACACCTCGTTTGTGTTCACGGCGATACCGGCCGTGTCGGCTACTGAAACATCGAGCACGCCGTCGACGTAGAGTTTGGCCCCGTCGGTGATGTCATAGGTGCCGCAGACATAGTGCCACTCGCCGAACTCGACCCTTATGTTCCCGTCAATACCGTGGGTGGTGGGACGGCTGGCGTAGCCGCAGAAGCCGAAATGGAATCTCGGGTCGGCCCCAACGTTGCTGATTCTCCAGGCGCTGTCGCCCTTGGCGACAATGGCACGCCATTCGTCGGGGATGGACCGCATGTTGACCCACGCCCCAACGGTCATCGTGTCCATCAAGTCAAACAGCGAGTCGGCCCCGCAGTTCACAACGGAGCCCACGGTACCTTTGGCAGAAGGCAGGAAGTCCAACGCCATGCCACAACGAGCCGGCCCATCCACGAAGGTTGGGGCGGCGCCACCACCGACGGCCTGGACAACGCCGTTCAATGCATTGGCGGAACTGTCATTCGCATCGTTCTCCAATGCGTAGTAGGCCACCAGGCCTTCGTCGCCTGGATTGACCGGCACGGTAGTCATGGTAATCTTAAGATTATCCATTACCCAGACTTGGTCCCAGGCCGGCGTACCCGCGGGTACCTCCATGCCCGGCCACCCTGGGCCGCCAAGCTCAATCTGCCAGTCAGGAACTGTCATGTCCCAAGCGGTTCCCGCCCACCAGGCAGCGGGCAACTCGCTCAGTTTCTTTGCTACATGGACCCAGCCATCCGCTTGAGCATACTCCGAGATGCCAGAACCAAAGCCTACTCCATTGCCACCGCCAGTAAGAACAAAGAACTCTAGTTTCATAGGATCCCAGTTGCCCGAAACGCTTTTCAGATCAAACTCGATGGTGTAATCTGCAGGATCGGCGCTGGTGTTTCCGCTGAGCGTGAGGCCCCACTTTGAGCCAAATCGCGTGTTGATGGCCGCTGCACCTGCGGAATTATCTATCGTGCAGGTATGCTGAACGACAGTGTTTCCACCATCATCTGCAAACGCGACTTGATGGGCGCCCGCGGGCAGACCGTCGGCCCAGTTCCAGCCGGAAAGAGCATCGACTCGACAGGGGTCTGCAAAATCGTTCTCATACACAATCACATTAGCAAGACTCGTCATCGATCCTGCCAGACATAGGAACAAGGCGATTGGAGTTACTCTCTTCTTACGCATCTTGAACCTCCTTCAGATCGGTTAGGTCAACTGCCCTCGTCGCTCGTTCTTCGTCGCCCGGGTCACGAGGCACAAGGCACGGGCGACGGGGTCAAAGATCGCGCCTGGCTCTCTACCTCCTTCCCTACGCCGTAGGGCATCCCCTACGGGAGAAGCCCCCTATAGGGCGGCTAAGCTCGAAATGTACAGATCTGCCTTCGCAGAACATAGGATGCTCTGCTCCAGTGGCATTGTGCAACCCACTGATAGACCACCACTTGAGATACGTGCCCAGGTCTTCTTTGAGCCCTGGATCAAGAGGGACGCCGCTTCGCGGGAACCCAGATTCTCAGTTCTGCATTCTGAATTCTCAATGTCCTGCCTTGGCCCTCATGAACTCTGTCACCGGTCGTACCGAACCCCTGCGACCGCCACTGCAGGGGTCAATCGGTACAGCAGGATATCATCCACATACAGGACGCCTTTGCCGGTCCCGGAGACGCCGATCGTCAGGCTGCTGACGGCCCTCACCGAAAGGGAAGACAGGTCGACGTTCCACTGGTTCCACAGGCCCGTTGTGAGCGAATCGGCGCCGCCGTTGTAGGAGACTTGGGTCCCGTTGATCTTCACATAGACCTGGCCCGCCCCGTTGGCCGGGTCGCCCTTGAAGAACAGGACCAGGGTCTTGGCACCGCCCACGGTCCAGTCCTGGGCCGGACCAAAGGTCCGGGTGGCCTCGGACGTGGTGTGGCCTGCCGTGTTGTCATAGAAGAACGGCATCGCCTGAGAGCCCGAGTGCACGTTGTCCGCAGTCCGGTCTGCATAGGGCGGATTGTCATTGCCGACGATCGAGCCTGTGCCGTTGCCGCCATAGGCACTCTGTCCGCAGTCTGCATTCTCGCTGTTGCTCGCCCCGCTCTTCCACGCATAGTACACCCGATTGCACTCGTCATCGTAGGACTCGAAGTCGTCCACCACTCCGTAGCCCCGTGTCGAGAAGCTCCAGACGTCCCCGGGCCAGGTGTCGGTCCCGTTGACCTCGTCGACCTTCCAGTAGTAGGTCTTCTCGTATTCTGCCCCGGCAGAAACCAGGCTGTACGTGTGCCCGGTCACCGTACCGACCTTGGACAGGGCGCTCTGATCTGCTCCGAAGTACACCTCGTGGCTGGCCGCCGTTCGGCCTGGCCGCCAATTGAGGAGACTGTCCACTCCCACGCCGGTGTCTCCTAGGGCTGGGGTGGGCCCGAAGGCCTTCAGGGGCACGTAGAAGAACCGCACCTCAGCCAGGCCGCTCTGCGTCGCATTGCCCCAGTTGCTCAGGATGTTCAACCGGACGAACTTGGCCCTCGCGCCGCCGAAGTTCACGGTGGTGTTGTGGACGTAGGTCTCCTCGGCTGTGGCCTGGGCGAACTGCGGGACGTTGGCCAGGGCCGTCCAGACGGTCCCATCGGTCGAGGTCTCGATGGTCACGTCCATGGCCCCGTTGCCGTCGTCCAGCTCGGTGAGCTGGTTCTCGTTCCATACCCACATCTGGTACAGGCTGTAGACCTGATCGAACTCGTACTGAATCCAGACCGGGGTCTCCCTGGACTTGCTCAGCCACATGTGCTCCACCTCGATGGAGTGCTGGTCCTGGGCGTCGAGTCCAGAGCGATCGATCGTCTTCTCGGGTCCGGTCTGGGTGCTGCTCTGGCTGGAGGCCGTGGCCTTGATGGGGGTGGTCACGGCAAGGCCGTAGGTCTCTGCCTTGAAGGTCCAGGTACTGCCTTTGAAGAGGCCGGGCTTGCTCGGGGCATTGACCTCATCGACCCGCCAGTAGTAGGTCTGGCCGAAGTCAAACAGGCTCGTCGGTTGATAGGTCGTGGCCGCCTGGCCCACACTGACCAGCAGGGGACTCGTCGCCGTGGCGTTGTTGACGTCGTTGTAGTCCGTCCCGAAGTAGACATCGTGCGCGGCGGCGTATTGTCCCGGCGTCCAGCTTAGGACCTTGTCCCTGGGTACGTCCGTGGCCCGGTCTTCTGGGATCGGGCCGGAAGCGAGTTCCTTGGGCCGGTCACCCAGCATGATGGCAGGAATCTCCTCGGCCAACACAACACTGTCATAGACGCGGATGTCGTCCATGACCCCGGAGAAGAACCTGCTGCCCTCGTTCCACGCCCCGAAGTTCACAGGGCCCACGAACACCGCCCCGGTCACGCCCTTGTTGGCGTGCTCCAGGACCCCATTGATGTAGAGCTTCGAATCGCCGGTCATGCCGCTGGCTTCGAAGGTCCCGACGATGTGGTACCAGGTGTTCGGCTGCAGTGCCGTCGTGCTGGTGACGGCGCCCCCGCCATAGACATCCAGATTGACGAAACTCGTCTCGGCGCGAAGATGACCTTGGATCGAACCCCAAGTCCACACGTCGTCGTGGAAGATCGACTGATAGCCGGTGGTGTACGGCACGCCCGTCGGCATGATCCAAAGGGCTATGGAGAGGGTCCCACTGATGTTCAAGTTGTCCATTGCGATGTAGTTGGTCTTGCCGTCCAACTGCAGCGCGCCTCCAACCATCCCCTTCACCCACTGGGCTGTGCCGCCAAGGGTGCCGTCCCGACCATTTCCGGAGCTGTCCATTGCGGTCTTGCCCGCTCCATCGTCCAGCTTCCAGTGTAACACAAGTCCCGCCGAGAGCCGCCCGACCGGGGCCACCAAGGCCAAACACACAACCCAGGACATCCACTTCTTGTTCATAGGTGTCCTCCTTCTAAGGGGCCCGCGCCTCATCGGCCGGGCCCCTGGAGAATTCTCGGTTCTTCCTGCTGGAAGGTGACAACGGAGCCCCTCACCGATCGCCTGCCAGATAACGGACCTCCCCGGCCGTCAGGGCCCGGTCGTAGATCCGGAACTCGTCGATCTGACCCTGGTAGTAGCCGTCGCCGGACCACTGCGACCGGCCCAGCCAGTTCTGTGTCGTCACACCCAGGTCCCTTGGCAGGACGGCCGTAGGGCCACTGGCCACCACCTCACCATCCAGGATCAGCTGCAGGGTCTTGGCCGTGCCGTCCATGACCACCGCCACGTGGTGCCAGCCCGCAGACACCGGGCGGGGCGAGTTCACGCCCGACTCCGCGGTGTTGCTGCCGGTCGTGATGGCAAACCGCATCGCACCGTTCATGCTCTGACGGGGGCTCAGGAACATGTAGATGAAGGGATTCCCACTGGTGACGCCTACTCCGAAGTCGAAGACACGTACCCAAGAGCCCGTGCTGGTGGTGTCTAGGTTGAACCACGCAGAAAGGGTGGCGCTGGTCAGCGTGCTGATCAGATTGCCGATCGGCAGCTCAACATGGTCGTTGATCCCGTCCAGCCACAAGGCCTTGCCTAGGCCCGCCCTGGAGTCCGCGAAGGCCGGGTCGTTCATGGGCGTCCCGTCGTGGGCCTTGCCCGAGGTGTCCTTGGCGTCCCCCTCACAGGCATAGTAGGCCACCAGGGCCCCTGTCCCCGGATCCGTCGGCACGGCCGTCGCCGCAGGGGCCTGCCGGTACAGCCGGATGTCATCCACATACAGGACGCCCTTGCCGGTCCCGGAGACCCCGATGGTCAGGCTGCTGACGGCCTGGACCGACAGGGAGGACAGGTCCACGTTCCACTGGTTCCACAGGCCCGTCGTGAGGGGACTGGCGCTGCCGTGGTAGGTGACCTGGGTCCCGTTGATCTTGAGGTAGACCTGGCCGGCCCCGTTGGCCGGGTCGCCCCTGAAGAACAACACCAGGGTCTTGACCCCGCTCTGGGTCCAATCCTGCGGCGGGTCAAAGGTCTGGGTGGCCTCGGACACGCCCGATCCGCTGGTGTTGTCATAGGAGAAGGGCATGGCCTGGGCGCCGGAGTGCACGTTGTCCCGCTCTGCGTACGGGGCATCGGCCTTGCCGACCGTGGAGCCGGTCCCATTGCCCGAGGCAGGGGCCACGCCGCAATCCACGGACCCGCTGTGGCCGGTCCCGTCGCTCCACGAGAAGAAGATCCGTTTGCACTCGTCATTGTAGGACTCGAAGTCGTCCACGATGGCGTATCCCGGCGTGGAGAAGCTCCAGACGTCCCCCGCCCAGGTGTCGGTCCCGTTGACCTCGTCGACCCGCCAGTAGTAGGTCCGGTCGTATTCGACGCCCGCGGCGCTCAGGTCGTAGCGCTGTTCGGTCACGGTGCCGACCTTGGACAGGGCGCTCGGGTCCGTGCCGAGGTACACCTCGTGGCTGACCGCCTTTCGTCCCGGCCGCCAAGTGAGGACCCTATCCGTGGCCACCTCCGGGGTTCCGGGTACGGGGGTGGGTCCGAAGGCCTTGACGGGGATGTAGGAGAACTGCACCTCAGCCAGGCCGCTCTGCTTCGCACCGCCCCAGTTGCTCAGGATGTTCAGCCGGACGAACTTGGCCCCTACGCCGCCGAAGTCCACGGTCGTGTTGTGGACGTAGGTGTCCGCGGCAGTCGCCTGGGCGAACTGCGGGACATTGGCCAGGGCCGTCCAGGAGGTCCCATCGGTCGAGGTCTCGACGGTCACGTCCTTGGCCCCGTAGCCCTTATCCGGCTCCGTGAGCTGGTTCTGGTTCCAGACCCACATCTGGTACAGGTTGTAGACCTGATCGAACTCGTACTGGATCCAGACCGGGGTCTGGCCGCTCTTGCTGAGCCACATGTGCGTGAGGGTGGTGGAGTGCTGGTCATTGGAATTGAGTCCAGAGCGATCGATCGTCTTGAGGGGGCCCGTCTGGGTCGTGCTCTGGGAACTCGACGCCGTGGCATTGATCGGCTTGACGTAGAAGCCGTAGGTCTCCGTCGTGAAACTCCAGACACCGCCCTCATAGACAAAGGCGTCCGGTGTGGCATTGACCTCATCGATCCGCCAGTAGTAGGTCTGGCCGAAGGCCAGCAAGCCGGGCGGATCATAGGTGGTGTCAGACTGGCTATTGCTGACCAGCAGGGGGCTCGTCGCCGTGGCGTCGTAGATGTCGTTGTAGTCCGTCCCGAAGTAGACATCGTGCTTATCGGCATACATCCCCGATATCCAGGTCAGGAGGGTATCCACCCATACCCCCTTGGCTTCATTGGAAGGCTTCGGATTGGAGGCATTCACAGGTGCAGCAGCACCCTGTACGAGTTCAACCGTTCCCATCAGACTTGGATTCTGCCACGTGTTGTTCGAGGTCGTGTACCAGTCGATCTGGTTGTCTCGGTCACCGCCATCGTCATCATCGTTGATCTGCACCTCAAATCCCATCGGGTCGCCAAGAGACGGTCCACCTTGGTTCTGATAGAGAAGGGTCCAGGGGAACCTGGATTCAAAGGCATACCCGGTGTCGGTCGTCAAGATCGCGAAATCGATGCCGTCTGTGGTGCTCCCATGGTCCATGGCGATTGCAGGCGTCTTGGCGTCCCAGTTGAAACGATACTGATAATCATCGGTACCATAGGAAGTCGCCTTGTCGTTGTGGATGTCAATGAAGACCTCTACGCTGTCGTCTTGATAGGTCGCTGGGCCATCATGGTACAGTTCAACATCATTGACCTCGACGAAGACGTAAAGGTATTGTGGATCCCACAGGGCCCGCCAGCTGGCTGAACAGCCGGTTTTCGAGGCTACACCCTGCACGGCGTTGACTACCTGATGGGGAGCTGCACCAGGCCAGGCAATGTCCATCACGCCGTCGATCCTTATGGGGTAGCCTGTCGATGGAATCTCAGCGTCAGCAGCGAAGACATGAGCGGCAGTACTGAGCGCCAGAACAAGACAACTCAACCGGGGAATCTTGCTCATCATGGTGTGCCTCCTTCTAGACTTCTACCGAAACCGGCGCGGCCGCGCTCCCGCCACGCACGAAAGCGACTCCGGCGGTGCCGTTCGTTCGGTGGCCTCTGTTGAGAATTCCACATTCGCGGCCTGCCCCTGGTGCAGATTGGGCA
This sequence comes from Phycisphaerae bacterium, assembly GCA_018007255.1. Lineage (GTDB taxonomy): Bacteria > Planctomycetota > Phycisphaerae > Sedimentisphaerales > Anaerobacaceae > DTPU01. The sequence continues at coordinate 11,199 of JAGOQT010000051.1, forward strand.
GGTCTGTTTCAACTCTATGCTACTGCGCAGAAACCTCAGAAGTGATATGAAAAACGGAGGGAACGCGAGATTCTTCCGTGGCCGCTTGTTAACGATATGCTGGGCATAGAGTTACAGATTCTTGGCCCGCTCGGCAGCGTCGTGGGCATCTTGCTCCATGCGCCACGATCCGCAGAGGGCATACGGTCGATCGCCCGGACACGGTGCGCTGGGTGGCCTGACAGGCCCTTGGCGTCCTCGATGCCCATGACAGGGGCACGCACCTTGCGATGCGTGCCCCTTTGTGTCTTCGTGTCTTGTGGATGTTGTGGAGGCCTACCGATCGCCTGCCAGGTAACGCACCTCCCCGACCGTCAGGACCCGGTTGTAGATCCGGAACTCGTCGATCAGGCCCTGGTAGTAGCCGTCCCCGGACCACTGCGACTGGCCCAGCCAGTTCTGCGTGGTCACGCCCAGGTCCTTGGGGACCACGGCCGTGGCCCCACTGGCCACCACCTCGCCGTCCAGGACCAGTTGCACGGTCTTGGCCACACCGTCGATCACGACCGCCACATGATGCCAGCCCGCGGTCAGCGTCTGCGGGCCGTTCACCCCGGACTCCCCCGTGTTGGTCCCGGTCGTGATGGCAAACCGCATCGTGCCCGTGGTGCCCTGGCGCGGACACAGGAACATGTAGCCCGCTGTGGAGCTGGTGCCGAAGTCGAAGAGCCGCACCCAGGAACCCGTGCTGGCCGTGTCGAAGTTGATCCAGGCAGACACGGTCGTGCTGGTCAGCGTGCTGATCAGGCTGCCGATGGGCAGGTCCACATAGTCATTGACCCCGTCCAGGGCCAAGGCCTTGCCCAGACCCGCCTTGGAGTCCCCAAAGGTCGGCTCGTTCACGAGCGTCCCGTTGTAGTCCTTGCCTGCTGCGTCCTTGGCGTCGGCCTCAAAGGCATAGTAGGCAGCCAGGGCCCCGGTCCCCGGGTCTGTCGGGATGTCCACGGCAGGGGGCTGCCCGTACAGCCGGATGTCGTCCACGTACAGGTCGCCCTTGCCGGTCCCGGAGACCCCGAGCGTCAGGCTGCTGACCGCCTGGACCGACAGGCCCGACAGGTCCACGTTCCACTGGTTCCACAGGCCTGTGGTCAGGGCTGCGGCGCTGCCGCTGTAGGAGACCTTGGTCCCGTTGATCTTCACGTAGACCTGGCCGGACCCATTGGCCGGGTCGCCCTTGAAGAACAGGACCAGGGTCCGGATGCCGCCCAGGGTCCAATCCTGGGCAGGGCTGAAGGTCAGGACCGCCTCGGACACGCCCGATCCGCTGGTGTTGTCATAGGAGAAGGGCATGGCCTGCACACCGGAGTGCACGTTCTCCCGCTCTGCGTACGGGGCATCGGCCTTGCCGACCGTGGAGCCGGTCCCATTGCCCGAGGCAGCGGCCACGCCGCAATCCAAGGACCCGCTGTGGCCGTACCCGTCGCTCCAGGAGAAGAAGATCCTGCCGCACTCGTCGTTGTAGGCCTCGAAGTCGTCCACAACCCTGTAAGTTGGGGTCGAGAGGGTCCAGACGTCGCCCTCCCAGGACTGTGGTAGGGCGGCGTCGTTGACCTCATTGACCTGCCAGTAGTAGGTCTGGCCGTACTGGCCGCCCAGTGCGGTCAGGGCCACCCGGTGGTCCGTCACGGTCTGGGCCAGGACCAGGGCGTTGGGGTCTGTGCCCAGGTAGACCTCATGCCGGACTGCCTCTCGTCCAGGTCGCCAGGTCAGCGGGGTCTCCACAGGCACGTTCGCTGCCCCGGACTCGGGCTGGGGCCTGCGGGCTTGGGTCGGGATCGAGAAGAACCGGACCTCGCTCAGGCTGCAGATATTGCCCCCGCCCCAGGTGCCCAGGCAGGTCAGTTTCACGTACCGGGCCACTGCGCCTCCCAGGTCGACGGTGGTGTTGTAGACGTAGGTGTCCAGGCCGGTCGCCTGGCTGAACTCGGGTACATTGGGGACCTTTGCCCAGGTGGTCCCGTCCGTGGAGACCTCGACCTTGGCCTGCTTGACACCGTAGCCCAGCATCTCCTCCAGGGCCTGGTTGGAGTTCCAGACCCGCATCCGGTCCAGCTTGAGGACGCGGTCGAACTCATACTGGATCCAGGTGGGCTGTGGGCCGGTCTTGCTGCTGACCCACATGTCGGTGATGTCGATCGAGTGCTGGTCCGTGTCGGGATCCAGGCCCGAGCTGTCGATCGTTCTGGCCGGTCCCATGGTGTCATTCATGGAGCTGGAGGCCGTGGCCGCAGCGGGGGCGATCGGATAGGCGTAGGGCTCCACGGTGAAGCTCCACACGTCCCCCTTGAAGATCGTGTCGCTTGGCGGTGTGTTGACCTCGTCGACCCGCCAGTAGTAGGTCGTGCCGAACTCGAACATGCCGACCGGGTCAAAGCTGTTGACGTCATGGGCTTGCTTCGTGAGCACGCCCAGCGGGTCGGCCCGTGTGGCGTTGGTGACGTCGTCGAGCGAGGTACCGAGATAGACGTCGTGTGAGGCGGCATACTGGCCCGGGGTCCACGTCAGATTCGTCTCGCGCATCACATCGGTGGCTTCATCGTCCGGGGCCGGGTGGGTGGCGAATTCCGTTGCAGGAGACGGCGGCTCCTCACCCATGGTAATGATGAGATTGTCCATCAACCAGATCTGATCCCACGCCGGGGTACCTGCCGGCACTGACGTACCCGGATACGGTGGACCACCAACCTCAATGGACCAGTTGGGATTGGTCATGTCCCAATCTTGTCCTTGCCACCAGTTCACGGACAGGTCAGCCAGGTTGGCTACTACGTGCACCCAGCCGTCCGCCTGAGCATACTGCGAAACGCCGGAACCATATCCATAGTCGCCTCCGTCCTCCTTGGTGAGAACGTAGAACTCCAAGTCGATAGGATCCCAGTTGCCCGCGACGCTGCGTAGGTCAAACGCGATGAAGTAATCGGCCGGATTGGAGCTGGTGTTCCCGCTCAACGTGATATCCCACTTAGAGCCAAACCGCATGCTCCTGGCTGCTGCCGTCGTATTGCCCATCGTTCCAGTATGCTCAACGACGACGTTTCCCTCATAGTCCGCATATACGGCTGCATGCACCGTCCCATTGTCGCCCCAGTTCCAGGCGGGGAGATTGCCGCCCACAGCCTCACCTTCATAATCGTTCTCATACACCACAGCAGCAAGACCGGTCACCGATCCTGCCAGGCATAGGGACAATGCGATTGGAATGAGCTTCTTGTGACCCATCTCGAACCTCCTTCACACAGGAACCACCTCGTCTTCCTCAGACCCACCTCGACACGCGGACTCGGCAGGACCCACAACTCACCAGTATACCGCTCAGAAGCGACGGACATGTCATGAAAAGACCGGAAATGAGCGAGATTTCCGCTCCTCGCGCCAGAGCGGGCACGATCTTCCATCGCCAGGCCTGCCGGCCCGATAGGGCGCAAGGAACAGGCCCAGACCACCTTAAGACTTCTGGATCAAGCCGCTGGGATTAGGCTCAGAGCTTGTAGAACACCTCCCACCCCTTGCGAGGCGGGACCCCGTCCAGCAGTTCGTTGGCGACCTTGTGGTTGGTGACCTGCCGGGTCTTCGGGTCGAACGTCAGCTTGGCGTTCACCCTCTGCGCGATCACGCCCAGTGCCATCATCTGGCACATCGGCCCGGCCACGGCAAACGAGGACCGGCACTGCTCTTGGCCCTTGCAGGCCAGCAGGAAGTTCTTGTAGTGATTGGACGGACTCCTGGGCACGGGCGGCAGCCTGGAGGCCATCTCCTGCGCCTTGGCCTGGGGGATGATCGAGAGGGTTGCGCCGTGCGTACCTCCTTTGAACGTCAGGCCCTCGCCGTAGATCACCTTGCCCTGCGCCATCCTCGCAGTCTCGATCCTGCCGCGGGTCGGTGCAGGGATGTTGGGGTCCACAACGGCCCCGCCGAAGTCCGCCGGCAGGGGCGGGAGATTCTGTACACCGTCATACCAGGTCAGTTCCACGGGCGGCCGGGTGCCGCGGGCGGGGAAGCGGAACGCCAGCGTCGAGGCCTGCGGGAAGATGAACGGGCTGTGGCCGTCCAGCTTCACCGCCTCAACCTCCGTCGGGAGGCCCAGCTCCAGGAACTCGTGCGCTGTGTCGAAAATGTGCGCGCCCCAGTCGCCGAGCGCGCCGTTGCCGAAGTCAAACCAGGAACGCCACTCCCCGTTCACGTAGCCCTTGTTGTACTTGTGTTCCCTTGCCGTGGCCAGCCAGCAGTCCCAGTCGAGGGTCTCCGGGATGGGCTGCTCGGGCAGGTAGTCGGACACCTGCATGCCGTGCCAACGGCGGGAGCTGTTCATGAAGGCGGTGATCTTCGTGACGTTCTTGATGATGCCCGCCTCCACCCAGGCCTTGAACTGGAAGTAGTTGGCCTCGGAATGGCCTTGGTTGCCCATCTGTGTGGCCACCTTGTACTTCTTCTCGGCCTGCATCATGAGGTCGATCTGCCGGAAGCTGTGCGCCATGGGCTTCTCGCAGTAGACGTGCTTGCCCAGCGACATGGCGAGCATGGCAATCGGAAAATGGGAGAAGTCCGGCGTGGAGACGAACACGGCGTCGATCTCCCTGGCCATCTTGTCGAACATCCGCCGGAAGTCCTGGAATCGCGGCGCGTCAGGGAACATCTTCAGTGTCCGCTCCGTGTGCGGGGCACCCATGTCCGT
>JAGOQT010000389.1 GCA_018007255.1 Phycisphaerae bacterium
CCCCGGCTGCCGGCTGCCCTCAGCAGGCGGCACAAACGACCCATTGAACCGCCCGTCGAAGTCCCTGTCCACGAGGGCAATCCTACAGGCCCTTCCTTCCAAGGTGACCCTCCCTTCACGGTAGAACGCCGGATACAACATGAGCCACTGGCCGTTGGAGCACTGGATGGTGAAGACATCGCCCCCGGGCCTGATCTCGCCCTGTTTGGCCATGACAGGACCGAACTGATACGTGGCCGTGATCTGTATCCAACTCAGCCTCGCACCCGGGTATTCCCGTTCGTCGGAGAACAGGCCGTCACCGTCCGTATCCAGCCAGAGCTTGACCCGGCTGAAGAGGCGGGTCGAGCGGTAGGTGACGCCGTGGACATCCCTGTCGCCCACGCGGATGCTGAAGAAGGCCGGATCCCTGGGCGCGTCGGCCGGCACCTCGCGCAGGTCAGCGGGGCGCACGAGGGTTGCGTCCCGGCGCTGCATGCCAAGCATGGCCGCCAGAGCCGTGTCCGTGGCCGGCACGAGCCGCAGCTCAGCCTTGGCCACAACCGGCCCCGCCGACGTATCGGCCTGCTGCCGGCTCGCCGCCGCCTCGCGCCTGGACCGGATCAGGGCCTGATAGGGCCTCTCGTGATTCTGCGATTCGCCATACGCCACGAGGGGCAGAATGGCTGATACACCTACGAAGACACGAGTCCATCTGCGGACATTCATCGCGTTCTCCGGATCGAATGACGATCAGTCTGAGTCCTCAAGCACGCTTCGACTTGCCTGCGCAGTGCCTCCATACCCTCCCTGGTTGATCCTCCCTCCATTCGGCTCCGGCTCCTGGCCGACCGGCCAGTTGGGATCACCCGCGTCTATACAGGGACTAGTCGCCTGGGCCGCGATCCACCCTTCCTGAATAGGGCTCCAATACCCGGCCTTAGACAGGAGGTGATAATCGCCGTTGATCCACGTATCGTCCTTGGAATCGCCTGGTGTGCCGGCGTCGTGCCAATGCCCCAGATCGACGAAGCATGGATCCGCGTCGATGTTGCCGTCGCCGGGATACCCACCCCACACATCGCTGTAGCGGATGCAGATGTCGGCAAGTCCCTCGGTGAACACCTCGCTGCCGCCATCCCAGACGATGCAGTTGCTCGCCCGGAGAAACGCGGTATCCGCGTCCTGGCTGGAGCAGGCCACGAGTCGGCCGTCCAGGGCCACGTTGCCGGCAAACGTACAGTTGGTCAGATCGAGCCGACACACGTCGTTGTACAGGGCCGCCCCGTAGTGGCTGCCCCGGTTGCCGCTGAAGATGCTTCCGAGCACGGAGACCTCGCCGCCTGAGGCCATGATCGCGCCACCGCGAGACCAGCTCTCTCCCCACACTGTGTTGCCGATGAAACGGCTTTCAACGATTGTGACCCTGCTGCTGCCGGACCCCACGGCCCCGCCTCCGTAGGTCGCGGAGTTTTCCTGGAAGACGCACCGCGTCAACGTGGCCCGGGTGTTGTCATACCCGCAAAACAGGCCACCGTAGTAGGAGGTGCCGCGGTTGCGGCTGAAGACGCAATCGGTCAACTCGACGGTGGTCGCGCCACCGCAGTATGCACCCCCTCCCCAGGTCGCGGTGTTGTCGGTGAACTCGCAGTGGACCATAGTAACGCGGCTGTCGCCATACACGCCGAGGCCGCCTCCCTGGGCAGCGGAGCTGTCGCGTAAGACACAGTTTCGGATCGTCGGGCTGGCCGCGTTGCAGAGGATGGCGCCGCCCCTGCAGACCAAGCCGTTGGTGGTTTCGCCCTGCCGATATCCGCCCGTGATGGTCAGACCGTCCAGGATGGAATCGGGTGTTTCGCGGTGGTGGAAGATGAATCCCCGGTGTGGGTCTTGAACCGATCCCTGGCAATCGACGACACAGGCCTGCGGGCCATTCTCGCCCCGCACGGTGATCGCCTTCCCGTTGAAATCGATGTCGCGGTTGCCCGGGCCTGTGTACGTGCCGTCTGCCACCCAGACCGTATCGCCATCCCAGCAGTGGTCGATCGCATCCTGGATGGTGGCGTAGTCTGCCGGAACGTACAGATGGCCTAGGTCCGCGACGGTGCTGAATCCGTAGAATCCACCCTGGTTGTCGTCACGCGCGGCATGACCGACCCGGTCGATGACCTCGATCTCGAAGGTATAGTCCGTCTGAGGGACCACCGGGCGCAGGACAATGGAGTGATGCTGCGCATAAATGGGCATGGTCGACACGGTGAGAACAGCCTCCTGCGAGCCGCCCTTCCAGCACCGTACGGCCGCGGTAGTGGGTTCGCCCGTGTCAAAGGTCACGGTGGGCTGCGGCGAGGAGGCATCAATCACAACACCCGACACGGACGGCGCTCGCCCATCGATCACGGCCTTGTCCCTTATCGTCCGGCTGACGCCTTCAAATCGCCCAGTACCGCTCTGATCGATGTACGTCACGGTCACAACACAGCCGTCCAGTACCTGCAAGAGGCCGTCGTTCCGCGTCAACTCGCCGGCACGGATGCCGACCCGGCCCCGAAAGACACCTGCCACCGGCCCGTCCTCTGTCAACACCAAGGGCTCTGCGTCATTTCCGTCGGTGGTGATCTCAACCTCGCAACGGCCTGTTCCCTTGAGGTCCGCATCGATGACGCATACAGACATGTCGCCTGAGTCGGGATAGATCTCCTTGTCGAACCACACTGTTCCGCCTGGGGACACCACCGAACTGACCGCCTTGAAGAGATTCAGACGTGCATTGGAACGGCAGGTACCGGGCATCACCGCATCCCCGCTGGCTGTGATGGTCTCCTCTACCTTGTCCGGCGTCAGGTAGGGATTGATCGACAACATGAGGGCACACGCGCCCGAGACATGGGGGCAGGCCATGGATGTGCCCTGCATCGGCTGGGTCCCCCACGGGCTGAGGGAAAGGATGTTGACCCCAGGGGCCATGATATCCACCCAGGTTCCGTAGTTGGAGAACGAGGCCCTTTGGTCCTGCTCCGTGCTGGCCCCGACGGAGAGGACCGTTGGGTATCCGGCCGGGTAGAACACCCGGTTCGTGTTGTCGTTGCCCGCCGCAGCAACGGCCACGACCCCCTGGCTGTAGGCGTACTGGAAGGCGTCGGCCAGGGCTCGGCTGGGTGGGTTCATGCCCCAGCTACAGGATAGGACGTCGGCCCCGTTGCACACGGCGTAGTAGATCCCTTCGGCGATGTTGCTGGTCTGCCCCAAGGTATCAGGGTCCGTGGCCTTGATGGCCATGATCGTGGCCTTGTTAAGCGACTCTTCGATGATGGCAGTCGTTCCCGTCAGCGAGAAAAGTACGCCAACCTTGATTTCGCCGCCCTGTGCGTAGGCCAGCGAGGAATTTTTCGACCA
>JAGOQT010000390.1 GCA_018007255.1 Phycisphaerae bacterium
AGCACCACGATGTGGGGATCCTGAGCAACGATCCCGAGCCCTTGTACCTTGTGGTCAACGGCACGGCCGTGGTCACCCATGCGGACCCGAACGCCCTGCTCACGGGGCAGTGGACCGAGTGGAGGATGCCGCTTGCGGACTTCGCTGCCAAGGGCGTGAACCTGGCCAATGTCGAGAGCATCGGCATCGGCATGGGCACCCCGGGGAACACTACGCTGCCGGGCGGTTCCGGCAAGGTGTACTTCGACGACGTACGGTTGTATCGGCCCAGCCCGGCTGTGAATCCGTGATGCCCGGATGGGCCGCAAGGACATCGTATGGAGTAGACGTCCCGTTCAAGGCCCGCGCCGGACCGCCGACGCGGGCCTTACTGTGCGCACCGCACACACGCATCCCTCCACCAGAAAAACCAGGTTTGTCTTGACGTCTACGCGAGGTTGAACGAGTTCATCAGGAGCCCGGCCATGGTCGTCGCCATCGTGGGCGTGACGGGTCGCAGGCTCATCGAGAAGCAGACCGAGGGCACCTGCCCCTGTAAGATGGAGGCGCAAGTCATTACTAAGAACGGAGTTGCACTCGGACTGTGCTTGTGCCGTGTGCTTTTCTGAGCCGGCAGGCGACCGGCCAAGTGAAGGGTCGTGCTGACGCTCCGTCCTTATCATCTCATTCCTGACAGTCCTGTGCAGTGTTATAATAGGTGGGTTGTGGCCCTGTCCAGTTCAGACGCTGGATGGCGTTGCGACGCGCACCCCAGCCGCGTCGGCTGGTGGAAGCTGGATGACGGCACCCTTTGAAAGGAGGAATGGCTGTGTGCAGAGAATGGTGTGTTCTAATCGCTCTTGTTGTAGTGCTGTGTCCGGCCTTGGACAGCGTAAGCCAAGGGGCCATCCCCGGCCTCATCGGTCGCTGGAATCTCGACGAAGGCGACGGTACGGTTGCCATGGATTCATCGGGGCAAGCGCGAGATGGCACCGTGAATGGCGGGCCGACGTGGATGACGGGTAGCCCGTTTGACAACAGCGGGTACCTGCAGTTTGACGGGACGGATAGTTGGGTTCTCATGGACCACCTCTCGTTTGAACTTGCCGATTACACCGTATCCTTGTGGTTCAGATTGGAGAGCGGTGTCACCGACGAGAGGAGTCTGTTCTCTGCGGTGGATAGCGCAGACGGCCATGGTATCCTGCTGTCGATCAACCGCAGCGGCGCCGGCACGCTTCGCTATGTCCATCGGTCTCCCACCTCACAGACTGGGGTGCCCAATGAGGAGATCAACTCCCCGGCCGCGGGTGCCCTTTATAACGATGGTCAGTGGCATCACTTAGCGGTCGTAAGGGAATCGGATACAAGCAGGTTGCTGTATGTGGACGGGGTGGAAGCAGCTTCAACGACCATCGCCATGCCGGCGTTCGGTACGCCCCTGAGGGTGCTTCTGGGCACGGTCAGGCCCAGTTGGGTTGCCCGCGTCTGGAGCGGCGGCATGGACGATCTTCGCATCTATGAACGGGCCCTGACACAGGATGAGATTCAACTCGTCATGACGGGCCGTGAGACAGACCCCCGGTTTGCCTCTGCGCCCAGCCCCGGCAGTGGACAGACCGATGTCCTTCGTGCGAGCCTGCTGAGCTGGACACCGGGCGAGTCTGCAGCCACCCACGACGTGTATCTGGGGACTGTGCTCAGCGATGTCGAGACCGCCACCAAGGCGAACGACCTGGGCGTTCTCGTCAGCTCGGGCCAGGCTGCCGCCAACTACCATCCGCTCCTTCAGTTCGGCCAGACCTACTACTGGCGTGTGGATGAGGTCAGTGCCCCCTCTGAGGGCGGCACGGTCTCCAAGGGCAATGTGTGGAGCTTCACTGTGGAGCCCTACTCCTATCCGATCACGCCTGCGGCGGCCACGGCATCCAGTACCATGGGCGATAAGATGGGACCGGCCAACACGATCAACAGCTCGGGCCTGGATCCCGCCACGGACCAGCACTCGATCGAAATCACCACCATGTGGGTCAGCAGCAAGGCCGGCCCACAGCCCACCTGGATCCAGTATGAGTTCGACCGCGTCCTCAAGCTCGACCAGATGTGGGTCTGGAACTCCAACCAGGCCCTGGAGGACCTCCTCGGGTACGGCGTCAAGCAGGCCAAGGTCGAGGTCTCCACGGACGGGACGACCTGGACAGAGGTCCCCAATGTGCCCGAGTTCGCCCAGGCGACAGGCCAGAGCGACTATGTGCACAACACCACCGTGGATCTGGGCGGCGCAGTGGCCCAGTACGTGAAACTGACCTGCCTGAGTACCTGGGGCGGGGGCGAGATCTGCAGCCTCAGCGAGGTGCGGTTCTTCCAGGTCCCCACGCGTGCCCGTGCGCCCCAGCCTGAGTCCGGGGCAGCGAACGTGGACGTGGATACCCTGCTCACTTGGCGGCCCGGCAGGCAGGCGGCCCGGCATGAGGTGTACCTGGGCACAGACCCCAACGCCCTGGTCCTGGCCCAGACCGTCACGGACCACCAGGTGACCTTGACCGACCTGGGCGGCCGGTACGGCCAGACCTACTACTGGCAGGTCAACGAGGTCAACGACGCCGCCCTGCCGCAGTCCTGGGAGGGCGATGTCTGGACCCTCTCGACCCCAACCTACAAGGTCGTGGACGACTTCGAGTCCTACAACGACCAGTGCAGCCGCGTGTACTATGCCTGGAAGGGCGGGGCCGGCAACAGCGAGAATGCGGACTGTGGACAGAGTGCCTATGGCGGCAATGGCACAGGCTCGATAGTCGGCAATGACAATCCGCCCTATGCAGAGCGGACCAACGTGCACTCCGGCGCCCAGGCCATGCCCTTCTCCTATGACAACACCAGCGGATCGGGCGTGTCCGAGGCGGCCCTGACCTTCAGCCCTGCCCAGGATTGGACCCTGGGCGGCATCCAGACCCTGGTCCTGTTCTTCAAGGGCGACCCGGCCAACGGGTCCGGCCAGGTCTACCTGAAGATCAACGGGACCAAGGTCTCCTACAGCGGCAGCACCGCAGCCCTGACCACAGGCCTGTGGAACCAGTGGAACGTGGACCTGTCCGGCCTGTCGGTCAAGGCGGTCAGCAGCCTGACGATCGGGGTCTCCGGAACCGGCAAGGGCGACCTGTACGTGGACGACATCCGGCTGTACGGGCAGGCCCCTGCCGTGGCGGTTCCGACCGATCCTGGGACCGGGGCCCTGGCTTCCTACTATGCCTTCGAGGCCGACGCCAAGGACGCAGCAGGCAAGGGCTACAACGGGACGCTCATGAACGAGCCGACCTTTGGGGACTCCAAGGCGGGTCTGGGCAAGGCCCTGGCCCTGGACGGGGTCAACGACTACGTGGACCTTCCGATCGG
>JAGOQT010000391.1 GCA_018007255.1 Phycisphaerae bacterium
GCGGGTCCAGCGTGGCCACGGACTCCCGGCCCGAGAAGGCCTGGCCGAAGAGCCGGGCAAAGACCGCACCAAACATCACGATCCCAAGGCCACCCAGCGGGATCAGGACCAGGATCGCGAACTGGCCCATGAAGGTGAACTCCCTGCCGATGTCCTTGACCGCCAGACCCGTGACGCAGGCGGCCGAGGTGGAGGTGAACAGGCTGTCCACGACCGTGATGTTCTCCCGGCTGACCGTGGAGGTTGGCAGGTACAGGGCCACGGCCCCCGCAACGATCAGGAGTACGAAGCTGGCGATGAAGACCCGCATGGGGTCGCTGCCCATGGCCACCAGGCGCACGATGCTCCGGCTGGCCTTGGACACGACCTGGAGGACCAGGTACAGCCCCAGGGCAAAGTGCCAGGCCGTGGCCGGGGCGATGTCCTTGAACCACCCCTGCGCAGCCAGGAAGGCCAGGCCCAACAAGAGGGCCAGGGGGATCTCAAACCAGTTGGCCCTCCAGAACTCCCACAGGGACACGGCGTTGACCGCCCGGATGGTTTTCTCCACGAAGAAGAAGCCCAGGAGCACGCCCTGGACCGCAAAGAGGATCTCCGGCTGGGCCAACGGCGTGTAAAAGCCGAATAGGGCGACGAAGGTGGCGATCACCAGGACGCATGCCACCACGTTCAGACTGACCAAGGTCCTTTCGAGACCGGGGTTCTTGTAACCGACCTGCATGGCCGTAGTGTACAGGGCGCCCGCAGGGGCGTCCAGCGGATAGCCAACCCCCGGGCGCGTCCCCTACGCCACATCCACCAAGCCCAGTGTGTCGCCGAACTTGGCGAGCAGGGCCCTGCGCAGGGCGAGGTGCCCCTCCCGGATGAGCATGGGGTCCTGGCGGACCAGTTCAAAGGCGTGCCTCCGGGCCAGGACGAGCAGGTCGTAGTCGTCCACGATGCTCGCGATCCGCAGGTCCGGAAGGCCGTGCTGGCGGGTGCTGAACAGCTCCCCCGGCCCCCGGAGGCGGAGGTCGTGCTCGGCGATCTCGAATCCGTCGCGGCTGCGGGTCATCACCTCCAGCCTCTGTCGGGCCAAGTCGCTGTCGGTCTGGGAGAACAGCAGGCAATAGGACTTGGACTCCCCCCTGCCGATCCGGCCCCGCAACTGGTGGAGCTGGGCCAGGCCGAACCGGTCCGCGTCCTCGATCACCATGATCGTGGCGTTGGGCACGTCCACCCCGACCTCGACGACCACCGTGGAGATCAGGGCGTGGATCCGGGCGGAGCGGAAGTCCTCCATGATCCGCTGCTTGGCCTCGGACGGCATCTGGCCGTGCAGGAGCTCGACCCGGAACTCCGGAAAGACCTCCTTGGAGAGACGCGCCCATTCGTCGGTCGCGGCCTTGACCTCCGGAGCATCGTCCGCGCAGGCGATGCGGGGGTACACGAAGTAGGCCTGTTTGCCTGCCTTGAGCCGACCCCGGATGAACTCATGGGCCTGGTCCCGGTGCGCCGGATCCACATACCGCGTCACGACCTGGCCCCTGCCCGGAGGGCTGTGCCGGAGGACCGACACGTCCAGGTCTCCGAACGCGGTCATGGCCAGGGTCCTGGGGATCGGCGTGGCGGTCATGACCAGGCCGTGGGGCGTGGCCTGTTTGCGGAGTTGGCCCCGCTGCTCCACCCCGAACTTGTGCTGCTCGTCCACGATGACCAGGCCCAGTGCCGCGAACTCCACGTCGGCCTGGAGCAGGGCCACGGTCCCCACCACGACGTCCATCCGACCCTCGCGGATCTCGGCCAGGACCTCCTGGCGTCTCTTGCCGGTCAGGCCGCCGACCAGGAGCACACGCCGGACCTGACTGCCCTGGAGATACCGCTCGATGCTCAGGAAGTGCTGCTGGGCCAGGATCTCGGTTGGCGCCAGGATGGCCACCTGGGCCTTGTTGCCCACGGCCACCAGGGCCGCATACAGGGCCACCACGGTCTTGCCGGACCCCACGTCCCCCTGGAGCAGCCGATTCATGGGGACATCCCTGCCCAGGTCTGCCACGATCTCCTCGATGACCTGGTTCTGGTCCTCGGTCAGCAGGAACGGGAACCGCCTGCGGATGGCACGGTCGATCCACTCGGATCGGGCCATCTTGACGGCATGGGAGAAGTGCTGTGTGCGATACCGCCGCAAGGCCAGTCCCAACTGCATGAGGAACAGCTCGTCGTACTTGAGGCGCCGCTTGGCCGCGGCCAGCTTCTGCTCATCCGGGGGCAGGTGGATCCAGGCGAAGGCCTGCCTGCGGCCGATCAACTCGTTGGCCTTGAGGTGCCCCGGGTCGAAGAACTCCTCCACCAGGCTGTCCAGGCGATCCAGTTGGGGCCGGAGGATCCGCTTGATCTGTGCGCTGCTCAGCCGGGCACAGGCCGGATACACCCCGCCGCTGAAGAACTCCATCGGGTTGCCGCTCTCACGGTCCACGATCATGAACTTGGGGTTGGTCATCTGGAGCTGGTGTCTGTAGAGCTCCACCTTGCCGCTGAGCACCAGAACCTGCCCGCACTGGAGCTGGTTGCGGAGATACCCGCCGTGGAACCACACGATCCTGCACAGGCCGGTGTGGTCCGCCACCATGGCCTCCAGGAGCGGGGTCCTGCGGAAGGCCTGGTAGTCGATCGACTCCACCTGACCCACGATCGTGGCCATATGCCCCCGCTGGAGCCGGTCGATCGGGGTCGGCTCGGGGGCGAAGACCCAGTCCCTCGGGTAGTACTCCAGGAGGTCCCCCACCGTATGCACGCCCAGTTCCGCAAAAGTCGCGGCCCGGGCCGGCCCCACGCCCTTGAGGAACTGGACGGGGGTGGAGGCCGTGATCTCGGATTTCAGATCTCGGATTTCAGATTGTTCAGTCCTGGAATCCATGTTCTCCGATCAGTCTTACGAAACGCACGGCACACAGGTCCCTGTGGGTCGTGCCGGTCTGGGTCTTGCGATACAGGACCAGGGTCTGTACCGAAGCCGAGCCCACCGGGGCGATCAGCAGGCCGTCCACCTTGAGTTGGTCCAACAAGGGCGAGGGCACCTCTTGGACGGCGGCGGTGACCATGACCCGCTCAAAGGTGTGAGGCACAGGCCAGCCGAGCGTGCCGTCCCCGATGTGGAACTCGACATTCGCCACGCCCAGCTCGCGGAGCACCCGCTGCGCGGACCTGGACAGGGCCTCCAGACGCTCCACAGTATAGACCCGCCTGGCCAGCCTGGCCAGCACAGCGGTCTGATACCCGCTGCCCGTGCCGATCTCCAGGACCTCGCAGTCCGGCGTCAGGGCCAGGGCCTGGGTCATCAGGGCCACGATATAGGGTTGGTAGACGGTCTGGTCCAGGC
>JAGOQT010000052.1 GCA_018007255.1 Phycisphaerae bacterium
ATCCTGGCCGCAGGGGCGCACCTCAAGAACACCTTCTCCCTGGTCAAGGGCGATCAGATCGTGTGCAGCGAACACATCGGCGATCTGGAGCAGGCGGAGGTCTTTCAGCACTACGTGCGGTCCATCGATCACCTGCGCGGCCTCTTGGACGTGGAGCCCGAGGTCGTGGTCTGCGACCTGCACCCGGGATACGTCTCGACTCAGTATGCCCGGAGACTGACGTCCTCCGGCGTGAGGATCATGGAGGTCCAGCACCACTGGGCGCACGTGGCGTCTGTGCTTGCCGAGCATCAGATCCACGGCCCGGTGATCGGCCTGGTGGCGGACGGGACCGGGTATGGGACCGACGGGTCGATCTGGGGATGCGAGTGCCTGATCGCCTCCCTGGAGCGATTCGAGCGGTTCGGACACATGGACACCTTCCCGTTGGCAGGAGGGGACCGGGCTGCCAAGGAGGCGATCCGGCCTCTGACGGGGCTCCTGATGAAGGCATTCGGATCGGATCTCTCGGGGTGCCAATGGCTCTTGGACCGCGTGGATCCGGACCGGGCCAAACAGCAAGTCCTGCGCCAGCAACTGATCCAGGGGGTCCATCTCGTCCGGACATCCAGCCTGGGCCGGGTCTTTGACGCGGTGGCGGCGATCGTGGGACTGGGGGCCCTCAACCACTTCGACGCGCAACTGCCGATGGCCCTGGAGGCCGCGGTTGCCCCGGGAGTGGAGGACCATTACCCCTTTGAGGTGAGGACCGGGGCACAGGGGGCAATCCTCCTGGACTTCTCCACCACGATCAGGGCGGTCGTGCAGGACGCGGAGAAGGGGGACTCTGCGGATCGAATGTCTGCCAGGTTCCACAGTGCCGTTGCCCAGGGCCTGTTCGACATGGCCGGGCGGGCCAGGGAGAAGACGGGTTTGGACACCGTGGCCCTCAGTGGAGGGGTCTTCTGCAACCGGGTCTTGATGAGTCGATTGATCGACCTGTTGAGGGCTGCGGGCCTTCAGGTCCTGTTCAACCGTGACATCCCCTCCAATGACGGGGGGATATCTGTGGGTCAGGCGGCCATCGCTGCCCGGCTGGTCGGGATTGGATAGACGAGATGTGCCTGGCGATCCCTGCACGAATCGTGGAGATGGAGGGGGACAGGGCGGTGGTCGATGCCATGGGCAACCGCTGGAACGCCCGGACCACACTCCTGCCCTCCGTGAAGATCGGCGACCTGGTCCTGGTCCATGCCGGGTTTGCCATCTCCATCGTGGATGAACTCGAGGCCAAGGAGACCTGGGACCTGTTCTCGAAGCTGGATTCTCCACCTTCTGGCTTCTGACTTCTGGCTTCTGGCTTCTGGCTTCTGGATTCTGGATTCTCATCACTATGATCGATCGCATCCAACACGCGCAGAGGCACATCGAGGCGGCCTGTCAGAGGTTGGGCCGTCCCGTCCGCATCATGGAGGTCTGCGGTACGCACACGGTGGCGATCTTCCGCAGCGGCCTCCGCTCCCTCCTGCCCAGGCAGGTCAAGCTCCTCTCAGGCCCGGGCTGTCCTGTGTGCGTGACGGATCAAGGGTACATCGATCTGGCACTAGACCTGGCGGATCGATCGGACTGCCTGATCGCTACATACGGCGACATGATCCGCGTGCCTGGGCAGAACGGTTCTCTGGAATCGAGGACCTCTACAGGGAGCGTGCGGGTCGTGCTCAGCGCGGACGATGCCCTGAGTCTGGCCCGGCGCCATCCGGATAGGACGGTCGTGTTCCTGGCCGTGGGGTTCGAGACGACCGCGCCGGCCACCGCCGTGGTGGTCAGGGAGGCCGCCGACCTGGGCATCGACAACTTCTGCGTCCTCTGCGGACACAAGCTGGTGGTCCCTGCCATGAAGGCCTTGCTGAGTTCCAAGAATGATCGGATCGACGGCTTCCTCTGCCCGGGCCACGTTAGCGTCATCATCGGGGCCAATGCCTTTCTGCCGATTGTGGAGCAGTTCGGAAGGCCCTGTGTGGTGGCCGGCTTCGAGCCCGATCAGATCCTGGAGGCCCTTGCGGAGATCTGCAGGCAACGGGCGGATGGAAGGCCCCAGCTCAAGTCCCTGTACCGGGCCGTGGTCACGGCAGAGGGTAATCGCGTGGCCCAAGCGATGATGGCCTCTTGTCTGGAGGTGACCGATGGGACCTGGCGGGGGATTGGCAGGATCGAGGCAAGCGCGCTGCGACTGAAGGAGGAGTATGCCAGGTTTGATGCCCTGCAGAGGTTTGGGCTGACCGAGGTCCCATCCCCATCCACAGGTGGCTGTCGTTGCGGGGAGGTCCTCAGCGGCCTGATCGATCCGCCGGAGTGCAGGCTCTTCGGCAAGGCCTGTCAGCCGCAATCGCCGGTGGGGCCTTGCATGGTCAGCTCTGAAGGGGCATGTGCGGCGTGGTTCAAGTATGGAGGAGCTGGAGCCTGAGATGGGTAGAATCCGCAGCGACAAGATCCTCTTGGCACACGGCGGCGGAGGCCAGCTCTCAGAGGACCTGATCCGCAAGGTCCTCCTGCCTCGGCTGGGGGGCCACGGCGATCAGGCCCTCCTTGATGCGGCCCCTTTCAAGGTCGGCCCGCGATGGCTCTGCATGACCACGGACAGCTACGTGGTCAATCCCCTCTTCTTCCCGGGCGGGGATATCGGCAAGCTGGCCGTGTGCGGCACGATCAATGACCTGGCCGTTTCGGGAGCCCAACCCTTCGCCCTCTCCCTGGCCCTGATCCTGGAGGAGGGATTCCCGATCGCTGCTCTGGAGGGTGTGATCGACAGCATCGGCCGGACTGCAGAGGCCAACGGCGTCCGGATCATCACAGGAGACACCAAGACCGTGGAGGCCGGTTCCGCAGACGGCCTGTTCATCAACACCACGGGGATCGGCCTGAGGCGCCTAGGCATAGAGCTGGGCTTTGAGCGGATCGCCCCGGGCGATAGGGTCCTGATCAGCGGCACGATCGGCGACCACGGCATGACGATCCTGTCCCAACGCCAGGACATCGGTTTTCAGACGCCCCTGCAGAGCGACTGTGCGGCCTTGTGGGGCCTGATCGAAGGATGGCTGGACGCGGCAGGTCCTGGCATCCGATTCATGCGGGACCCGACCCGCGGGGGCCTGGCTGCCACACTCAACGAGGTCGTGCGAGCCACGGGCAAGTCCATCGAGATCCTGGAGCCCCAGATCCCCGTGAATCCGGCAGTACGGGGTGCGGCGGAGATGCTGGGCCTGGATGTCATGAACGTGGCCAATGAGGGCAAGGTCGTGGCGGTCGTGGCCCCCGAGGTGGCGGGTCGATGTCTGGAGATAGCCAAGGGCCACGCCTTGGGACAGCAGGCCTCTATCATCGGCCGGGTGACGGCTGCGGATCAGGTCCCGGTCGTGGAGATGGTCACCCGGGTTGGCGGGCGTCGGATCGTACAGATGCCCTACGGCCGGGACCTGCCGAGGATCTGCTGATGCACGAGATGATGGTGGCAGACAGCCTGCTGCAGATCCTCCTGCGGGAATGCCAAGGCCGGGGGGCCAGACCCGTGCTCGCCAAGATCGCATGCGGTCAGCTCAATCCCGTCAACCAGGAGGTCCTGGCCTTCGCCCTGGAGGCCATTGCCAAGGGGACGTTGTGCGAAGGGATCCGCCTGGAGGTGGATCAGAAGCCGTTGCAGGCACAGTGTAAGGCCTGTAACCGGGTCTATCCCGTAGGCGAGGGCCTCCCCCTTTGTCCGGGCTGCGGCGGCAGCGACTTCGGGCTGCTCCCCGATGCCCCCCTCACCTTGGAGACCATTGAATTCGAGGAGAATTGACCATGCAGAGGCTTGACGTAGGCCAGAGGATCCTCAGTGAGAACGACCGGTGTGCCTTGGAGAACAGTCGTCTCCTGTCAGAGAAGCGACTGGTGTGTTTCAACCTGATCTCCTCCCCAGGCTCAGGCAAGACCAGTCTCCTCGTCCAAACGATCCGGGCCCTGTCCGGCCAAGTCCGGATCGGCGTGATCGAGGGCGACCTCCAGACCGACCTCGACGCCCAGAGGATCCAGGCCACGGGCGCCCCGGCCATCCAGATCAACACCCATGGGGCCTGTCACCTCTCTGCGGTTCAGGTCCACGGCGCCCTGCGCGATCTGCCCCTGGACCGGCTCGACTTGGTCTTCATTGAGAACGTCGGCAACCTTGTATGTCCGGGCGCCTTCGAGCTCGGGGAACACGGCAAGATCGTGGTCCTGTCCGTGGCCGAGGGGGATGACAAGCCTGCCAAGTACCCGGGGATCTTCGCCAAGTCCATGGCCATGGTCATCCACAAGGTCGATCTCCTGCCCACCGGCGCCGTGGACTTCGATCTGCACAGGGCCCGGCAGGACGCCTGCCGCCTCAACCCCCAGCTTGCTGTGTTCCCCGTTTCGGCCCGGACCGGGGAGGGTCTGGACGCGTGGTGCCAATGGCTCGCACAGGCCGTTCGACGCGGGGCGTGAGGCCCTGCACAACGGGCCGCCGGCTGCGTAGCCGCCCTTCACTCGGGTGGGCTGGGCACCGTCTCCAGCATGGATCCGTGGGATCTTGATCGGCGGTACAGACCGTGGCGGTGGATGTAGGCCAACACGCCGGGGTGGAGCAGGGTCGAGACGTCCCGGCCTTGGGCGATCCGTCTGCGAATCCGGGTGCTGCTGACGTCCACGAGCGGGGTCTCGATCACGTTCTCCTGAAGGGCGCGAACCCGCTCCGGACCCCACAGGGAGAGGAAGGGCGAGAAGTCGGGCCTGGGACAGCCGGCCCGGCACATGGCCGCAACGGTGCACAGGTCCAACAGCCGGTCGATCCCGTGCCAGTTCGGCAGCTCCGGGACGGTGTCGGCGCCGATCAGCCAGTAGAGTCGGGTGCCCGGTCCGCGGAGGGTCCTGAAGTGGCGGATCGTGTCGAGGGTATAACTGGGAGCGGGGCGCCGCAGCTCACAGTCGCTGACCTGCCAGCCCGGGTGATCCGAAAGGACCCGTGCGATCATGGCCATACGATCCGCATCCGTGGCCTTGGGAGAAGCGGCCTTGAGCGGCGAACGCCTTGCAGGCACGAAGATCACGGTGTCCGCAGCCAGGTGACGATGGGCGTGCGCGACGACCGTGGTGTGCCCAACGTGGATCGGGTCAAAGGACCCGCCGAACAAGATGATCCGCCGCATGGTCTTCACATGGGTTCTCCAACCAGGTCACAGCGGCCTTCATCATAGACTTGCCGGAGCCAGATGAGAACACTCCGCGCGGAATTAATGAAGATACCCTGTCGATTTGGACGATAAGAAAAAAAAGATTCAGATTATTGGTCTTTGAGTTGACACGGTATTGCACGAAGCGTAAGTTCGCAGTGCGTGTCCAAAGACATGGGAATGGATTCGTGGTTTTGAAAGGAGAACAGAATGGCCAAGAAGGTAGCAAAGAAGAAGACCGCCAAGAAGACGACCAAGAAGGCCGCGAAGAAGACGACCAAGAAGGCCGCGAAGAAGAAGAAGTAGCAGGAGTCGCGGTTGGCGAAGCCGCTCGCCTTCTCAGTGAGCGGTCCTGACATAGAGGCAGACAGACCAGAGAGGAAGGCTTCTGGAAGAGAAGAAGCCTTCCTCTCTCTTTGTTTCCAGATGTCGGATGCCCGTGGGCCGGCGGGGAGGCCCTTGTATTCGTCTCGACCGGGTCTATACTGGCGATGTCGCCCATCCGGTGGGCCTGTGGATGATCCGGTTGTGGAAGGGGTGTCATGGACCATTTTCGATACAGGAACGGGAGACTCTGGGCCGAGGAAGTGGAGATCGGACAGATCGCAGAGGCGGTGGGTACGCCCGTCTATGTGTACGCGAGGGCTACGTTCGAGGAGCATCTGTCCAAGATCCAGGATGCCTACAGGCCGCTGGACAACACGATCTGCTTCTCGGTCAAGGCCTGTGCCAACGTCCACATCCTGCGGTTCCTGGCCGAGGCGGGAAGCGGCTTTGACGTGGTCAGCGGGGGGGAGCTTCATCGCGTGCTCCGCGCTGGAGGGGACCCCAAGAAGGTGGTCTATGCGGGTGTGGGCAAGACGGACCAGGAGATTCGGGAGGCCCTGAACGCGGGGATCGGGTACTTCAACATCGAGTCCGAGGCCGAGATGGAGAACCTGATCGACCTCGCGGAGCGGGGACACGCCTCGGCCAAGGTGGCCCTGCGGGTCAATCCGGATGTGGACTACCAGACCCATGCCTTTGTGACGACGGGCAAGAAGGAGACCAAGTTCGGGGTGGACATCGAGCGGGCGGTCGCGGCCTTTCGGAAATACGGGCACCACCCGAGGGTCCACCTGTGTGCGATCCACGTGCACCTCGGCAGCGGAGGCAAGCGGATCGATCCGTACATCGAGGCCGTGGAGAGGGTCCTGCCCTTGGTGGATCGATTGCGGCAGGACGGCTTCCTGATCGAGGCCCTGGACCTGGGGGGCGGGTATGGTGCGGAGTACGAGTCCGGGACCGTTCCCTCCGCAGAGGACTACGCACAGGGGATCGTGCCCTTGCTGCAGGACAAGCACCTCAAGCTGATCCTGGAACCGGGCAAGAGCATCTGTGCCAACGCAGGCATCCTCGTGACGAGGGTGCTCTACACCAAGCAGGGGGGCAGCAAGCGATTCGTGATCGTGGATGCGGGCATGAACGACCTGATCCGGCCCGCCCTCTACGACGCCTTCCACTTCATCTGGCCGGTCGAGGTGGCCGAGGCGTTTGTCCCCGTGCGGCGGAGCAAGAACCTCCTGTTCGAGGGAACCGAGGTGGTGGACGTGGTCGGGCCCATCTGCGAGAGTGCGGACTTCTTCGCCAAAGAAAGGGCCCTGCCCCCGGTGGCGAGGGGCGACTTGTTGGCCCTGTTCTCCGCCGGGGCCTATGGATTCACCATGGGGAGCAACTACAATGCCCGGTGCCGGCCGGCCGAGGTCCTGGTCGAGGGAGACCGCTTCCGGGTGGTCCGCCGCCGGGAGACGTACGAAGACCTGACCGCGCTGGAGTCTTAGGACCCGCGAAGAAATAAGCTAAACGTTTACCATCTCATCTTCGGGCCATCTTGGGCCGCTCCTCAATCGCGAAATCCTCGACGTAGAAGGGCACTACGCCTCCGGTTTCGCTCAGTCCTCGCGTCCCAATCTGACCCAAATCTGAGCGGCAAACCTTTACCTTATGTCTTCGCGGGTCCTTAGCCCGCATTTCTCACGAGGCTTGGGAGGGCCGAGGCGGGCCGGCGGCCGGAGGATCAGAAGTTCCGGTCAATGAACCCGGTGTCGACCTTGTTCTTGACGTAGAGATTGTGCGACAAGATCTCCAGGCACGCGGGGATGGTCGTCTTGATCGGCGAGATGACGAACTCCTGAAGGGCCCGCCGCATGGTGGCGATCGCCTCGCCTCGCGTGGGCTGGTGCACGATCACCTTGGCGATCATGGAGTCGTAGTGTGCGCTGATCGTGGCCCCTTGCCAGATATGGGTGTCCACGCGCACGCCCGGCCCCCCGGGCGGGATGAACCGCTCGACCCGGCCGGGGCAGGGCGTGAAATTGGTCGCCGGGTCCTCCGCGTTGATCCGACACTCGATGGCCACGCCGCTGTGCTTGACCCCCTTCTGACGGCTCTCGATCGCCTGTCCATTGGCGACCCTCAGCTGCCACTTGATCAGGTCCTGGCCGGTGACCATCTCGGTGACCGGATGTTCGACCTGGATCCGCGTATTGACCTCGATGAAGTAGAAGGCCCGGTCCTTGTCGAGCAGAAACTCGACGGTCGCGGCATTGCTGTACTTGGCCTCCGTGATGAGCCGCAGGGCACACTCGGCGAGACTCTGGCGTGCCTTCTCGTCCAGGACCGGACACGGGGATTCCTCGATCATCTTCTGGTGCCTGCGCTGAATGGAGCAGTCCCTCTCGTAGAAGTGCAGGGCGTGTCCATGGGAATCGGCGATGACCTGGACCTCCACGTGCCGGGGCTCCAGGATGTACTTCTCCAGGTACACACTGCCGTCGCCGAAGGCGGCCTCCGCCTCGGTCCGGGCGGCCCCGAGGGCTGTGCGCAGGCTGATGTCGTTGTGGGCGGCCCGCATCCCTCGCCCGCCTCCGCCGGCGGCCGCCTTGACGATCACAGGATAACCGATCTGGTTGGCCACCTTGATCGCCTCGTTCTCGTCCTGGATGCCGCCTTCGGACCCGGGGACCACCGGGACCCCGGCCTTGATGGCCAACGCGCGGGCCTGGATCTTGTCGCCCAACAGGGCCATGGCCGCAGGCGAGGGCCCGATGAAGGCGATGCCGCAGTCCTGACAGATCTGGGCGAACTCGTCATTTTCGGCCAGGAAGCCGTAGCCCGGGTGGATGGCATCCACATCCGTGATCTCGGCCGCGCTGATGATCCGAGGAATGCTCCGATAGCTCTGTGCGGGGTCGGCCGGGCCGATGCAGACCGCCTCATCCGCGAGACGCAGATAGGGGGCATCCTTGTCCGCCTCGGAATACACCGCCACGCTCTCCATGCCCATCTCGCGGCAGGCACGGATGATCCGCAGGGCGATCTCGCCCCGATTGGCGATCAAGACTCGGGAGATCATGGGCGGAGGTGGCCCTCACGGAACGGACAGCGGGTAGGGATCAAGACGGCGCAGACCATGTTCACTCGGTTCGAACCTTGAACAGAGGCTGGCCGTACTGTACGGCCTGACCGTTCTTGGCCAACACGGCTACGATGGTCCCGGTGACCTCCGCCTTGATCTCATTCATGACCTTCATGGCCTCGACGATGCAGACCACGGTCTTGGGTTCCACACTGGAACCGACCTCCACGTAGGGATCCGCGTCGGGGCTGGAGGCCTGGTAGAACGTCCCGACCAGAGGGGCCTTGATCTCCACCAGACCTTCTTCCAGGGGGGGCTTGTCGGAGGGCGAGGCGCCTGCGGCCACCCGCTCCGTCGCGGACCCACCCGAGGCCAAAGCCAGACCGGGCAGGGCCGTGATGCTCGGGCCCGGGGGCTGGGTGCGCCGGAGACGAATCTTGTCGTCCCCGCGTTCGATCTGGATCTCCGCCAGATCGTGTGCCTCCATGATTTGGATGAGTTCCTTGATCCTCTTGAGGTCGTCGCCCTCTGGCGTCATGCACCGATCCTTTCTCCACATCGGGACCCACAAGCCCGGCCGATCGCTCAGGTCCACAGGACCGAATGGCCGCCCGCGCGGTCCTGTCCGCGGCACCACTAGTATAGCCGCAGGCCGCGGTTGTTCAACTCCTTTCGGGTCCTGCCCGCGGGCGCGTGGGGCACGCCCTACGGGCAGGTCGGAGAGGTTGTGGGCCCCCGAGTCCGGTCCCACGATCCCTGATCCTGTGATGGTGCACCGCGAGGGGACCGTTCCGGGCAGGCACTCAAAGAATCGCCATTGACACTGGAGTACCTGTCCCTTAGAGTGGTCCGCAGCCTGGGATTGCGGATGCAATCGCAGGGCCGGACGTGTGTGTTCAGCACGACAGACCCAGGTCCGGAAACGGATCGCGGGGTCGAGGGGGGTCTGTTCGGGCCCATGCGCGGGCGGTCAGGAATAGGTCGGGTCATCAGGACCTGTCCTCGTTGTTGTCCACTGAGCTGATCGACGAGATCCGCGGACTCGCCGCCGCTCGTCGGAGACGTGAGTGACCGGGTTTGGCATCAGGACATGACGATGACTGTGAAGAAGCTGAGCAAGAAGGCGTTGGAGGGATGGGTTCAGGGACTGGTGGCGGAGGATCGGGTGGTGGGCGTGCAGGCCAAGGGCGACCGGTTTGACTTCGCCCCGCTCGCCTCGGCCAAGGACCTCCGCCTGGACTATGATGTGACCCTGCAGCCGCCGAAGCAGTACGTCCTTCCGCCCTGCGAGACCCTACTCCGCTTCCAGGCCGGCGGGTCCTATGCCTCGGTGATGCCGCACGAGAAGCTCATCCTGTTCGGTGTCCATCCCTATGACGTCATCGCGATCCAGCAGTTGGATCAGCTCTTCAGCCAGGACAACCGGGACGTCCATTACCTGGAGCGGCGCAAGGGCATCGCGATCGTCGCCGTGGATGTGAAGACGCCGTCCAAGCACGTGTTCGCCTCTTCGATGAGGACCGCCGTGGCCAAGACCGGGTACGACGTCCTCTTGACGGACGTGGGGGACGGGTACGTGGCCGAGGCGGCCACGGACAGGGGCGAGGCCCTTCTGGCCAGGGCCAAGGGGGCGGTCGAGGCCGCGGCTGCGGACCTGGCCGCGCGCAGGAAGGTCTGGGACCACAATGCCACCCACCTCAATCAGCACCCCCTCAAGTGCGATCCGGCCTACCTGCCCAAGCTGCTGGATCGGGCCTACAAGCACCCCATCTGGGAGAAGCGTGCCAAGACCTGTTTCTCCTGCGGTTCGTGCAACCTCGTGTGTCCGACCTGTTACTGCTTCGATGTCCAGGACCAGGTACACTGGGACTTGGCTAGTGGCACGCGGGAACGGAGTTGGGACGGGTGTCTTCTGGACGGGTTCACCAAGGTGGCCGGCGATCATGAGTTTCGCAAGGCCAGGGCGGACCGGATCCGGCATCGGCTGTACCGCAAGGCCAAGTACGTGCCCGCGAAGATCGGGGGTCAGATTGCCTGCGTGGGATGCGGGCGGTGTGTGGGGGCTTGTCTGCCGGACATCGCCAATCCGGTGGCCGTGTACAACGAGTTGCTGGATGAGATCGGCATCATTTAGGACCCTGCGTCCGGATTCTGTGGAGAGTCTTCGATGGGTACATGCTGTACGGGAACGCAGAAAGACATCTACCTTCCACAATTGGCCACGGTCCAAGAGGCCCGGCTCCTGAACAAGACCGAGATGTACCTCCGCGTGGCGCTGGAAGGCGGGGTCTGGGACTTCATCCCGGGTCAGTTCGTGGAGGTCTCCCTCGCCGGGATCGGCGAGGCCCCTCTGACCATCGCATCGTCCCCGACCTTCAAGGGCGGGCTGGAGATCGTGGTCAGGCGGGTCGGCAACGTGACCAACGCGATGCACCGCCTCAAGGCGGGGGGTAAGGTCGGCATCCGGGGGCCTCTGGGCAAGGGCGTGTATCCGGTGGACGAGGCCAAGGGCCGGGACATCGTGTTTGTATGCGGAGGGCTCGGCCTGGTGCCCCAGCGGTCGTTCATCCAATATGTGATGGACCACCGGAGGGACTATGGCAAGATCGCGATCCTGCAGGGCACGCGGGACATGGACCAGCAGTTCTTCCGGGACGAGCTCGCGGCCTGGGCCAAGGTCAAGGACGTGGTCGTGATGGAGACCCTGGACAAGCCCGATCCCCGGTGGAAGGGGAACGTTGGCGTGGTCACGACCCTGATCTCCAAGGTCCCGATGGACCTCAAGTCCGCGGTCGTCTCGGTCTGCGGTCCGCCGATCATGTACAAGTTCGTTCTGATGGCCCTGGAGGAGCACGACGTGCCGCACGGCCACATCTACCTGAACCTAGAGCGGAAGATGAAGTGCGGCGTGGGCAAGTGCGGCCACTGCCAGATCAATGACCTGTACTGTTGCATGGACGGCCCGGTCTTCAAGTACTCGGATCTGGGCGTCGTGCCGGAGGCGATTTAACATGGCGAAACCCCGAGTCGCGATCTTCGACTTTGCCTGTTGCGAGGGCTGCCAGTTGCAGATCGTCAATCTGGAGGAGGAGATCCTGGACCTGGTCGGCGCTGTGGACGTGGTCGAGTGGCGGGAGGCCATGAGCGAGCAGAGCGACACGTACGACATCGCCCTCATCGAGGGGTCGATTACCCGGCCCGAGGACGAGGAGCGTCTCCAGACGATCCGTGCCAGGGCCAAGGTCCTGATCGCCCTCGGCGCGTGTGCCACGATGGGCGGGGTCAACAAGCTCAAGAACCGGTTCGATCTGGACGAGGTCAAGGCCTGTGTGTACGGTAAGGACGGCCAGAAGCCCCACCTCCATACGGCCCCAACCAAGGCGGTGGACGAGGTCGTGAAGGTCGACTTCAAGGTCCACGGCTGTCCGATCGACAGGCAGGAGTTCACCGCCATCGTTCGGTGCCTGCTCCTGGGCAAGACCCCAGATATCCCCGTCTATCCGGTCTGCGTGGAGTGCAAGGCCAAGGGTAATCCCTGCCTGTGGGAGTACGGCCAGATCTGTCTGGGCCCGGTCATCCGCGCGGGCTGCGGGGCCCGGTGTCCCTCCAATGGGTTTCGCTGCTTCGGGTGCAGGGGCTATGCGGACAACCCGAACGTGGAGGCCGCGCAGGATGTCATCATCCGGTACGGCCAGGACGTTGCGAGCCTGAAGTTGAAGATGAATCTGTTTGGCAGCCAGCAGGAGCCGACACTCTCATGAGTCCTACGACGAAGATCCACGTCCATCATGTGACCCGCGTGGAAGGTCACGGCAACATCCTCGTCCGTGCCGCCAACGGCAAGGTCGAGCAGGTCGAGTGGCAGGTGCCGGAGGCGCCCCGGTTCTTCGAGGCCATGGTCCGGGGCCACAGCTACCAGGACATCCAGACCATCGTCAGCCGCATCTGCGGGATCTGCTCCATCACGCACTCCCTGGCCTCGACCAAGGCCGTGGAGAACGCCCTGGGCCTTGAGGTCTCGGAGCAGACCGACCGGGTCCGTATCCTGATGCACTACTCCGAGCAGCTCCAGAGCCACGTCCTGCACGTGGGCTACCTGGCCGCACCGGATTTCTTCGGCGTCCCCTCCGCCGTGGCCCTGGCCGCCAAGGCAGGTGAGGCGGTCAAGACCGTGATCCGCTTGCACCGTCTGGCCAACGAGTGGTCGGACCTGATCGCGGGCCGGACAACCCATCCTGTGACCCTCACCCCGGGCGGCCTGACCCGTATCCCCACAGAGCAGCAGTTCCGCGACCTGCAGCAGCGGCTCAAGGACTCGGTCAAGGACCTCCAGGCGGTCGTGGAGGTCGTGCTCAGCGTGGCCGGCAACATCCCGAAGTTCGAACGGCCCACAGAGTATGTCTCGCTCAAGCAGGACAATCCCCCGACGTATACCTTCTATCACGGCGAGATCACGTCCACGGATGCCAAGCGAACGGTCGCGATCAACGACTGGAAGACCGTGGCCAACGAGTATGTCCCGGACCAGTCCACCTCCAAGTGGACCCGGTGGCACAGGGACGCCTACGCGGTGGGGGCCTTGGCACGGTTCAACAACAATGCGGACCTGCTCTCGCCTCTGGCCAAGGGCGTGGCCAAGCAGTTCGGCCTCAAGAAGGGCTGCTGCAACCCCTTCATGAACACCGTGGCCCAACTCGTGGAGTGTGCCCACGTGGTGGAGACGAGCATCCAGATGATCGACCGCCTCCTGACCAAGGGGATCAAGCAGGAGAAGGTCAAGGTCAAGCCCAGGGCGGGCAAGGCCAGCGGGTGCGTGGAGGCCCCCCGGGGGATCCTGTTCCACGAGTACGAGTTCGACAAGAAGGGGATCTGTCAGGGTGCGGACATCTGCATCCCCACGGGCCAGAACCACGGCAACATCCAGAAGGACTTCGAGGCCTTGGTGCCCCAGATCCTCCACGAGGGACAGGACGCAGTCCGGCACAAGCTGGAGATGCTGGTTCGGTCCTATGACCCCTGCATCTCCTGCTCGACGCACGCCCTCAACGTGACCTTCGTATAGGGCAGGCGGCCATGAGACGCCCCGTCGTGGTCCTGGGCCTCGGCAACCCCCTGATGGGGGACGAGGGGGTGGGGGTGGCGATCGTGCAGGACCTGATGCGGGCTGCGGCGGAGTATCCGTGGGTTGACTTCGTCGATGCGGGGACCGGGGGGCTGGCGATCCTGCACCAGATCGAAGGCCGGGCCAAGGCCATCCTGGTCGATGCGGCCTTCATGGGTGAGAGCCCGGGGGCGATTCGGCGGTTCACACCGGACCAAGTAGCCACGGTGAAGCCGCTGTCGGGCTTGTCCCTGCACGAGGCGGACGTGGTGAAGGTGGTCCACATGGCACGGGCGTTGGGGCAGTGCCCTGGGACCGTCGTCTTCTTTGGCATCGAGCCCCAGGAGATCGCGCCGGGCACGGCGTTCAGCGAGCCGATCAGGCAAGGGTGGCCCGAGTACAAGAGGCAGATCTCAGCAGAGTGGATCCCGAACGAAGGAGAGACCATGGCGTCGATCAAGATTCTGATCGTGGACGACGATCCGGACATCACGGAGGCGATGCGGGTGGTCCTGGAGAACCGGGGCTATCAGGTCGACAGCGCGGCCGACAGCGTCAAGGCCATGAAGCGGATTGCGGCCCAGAGGCCCGATCTGATCATCCTGGACGTGATGATGACCACGTCCCAGGAAGGCTTCACCCTGTCCCGCAAGCTGAAGCAGGACCCGGCGACCCAGACGATCCCCATCCTCATGCTCACGGCCGTGAAAGAGAAGACCGGGATCGACTTCAAGCCGGAGACCGGGGACGAGTCCTGGCTGCCTGTGGACGGCTTCCTGGACAAGCCCGTGAGACCCGACGTGCTCGTCCAGAAGGTAGAGGGCCTGCTTCGCAAGGCCTGACCCATGGAGAGCCTGCTGCAGAGCCCGAGTCTGGCGCGACGCGGCTTGTGGCTGGTCCAACTGCGATGGGCTGCGATTGGGGCCTTGGCTGCAGCGACGTTCGTGTCCGATCGTGTGCTGGGCGTTCCCCTGGCCAAGGGACATCTGTACGTCCTCAGCGGGATCCTCCTGCTCTACAACGCCACCCTGCACGGACTGTTGCGGTGGCGGACCCGGGACGAGCATCCGCCTTCATCTGCAACCGTCGGCCGGATGATCACCCTTCAAATCTCGGGCGATCTGGTGATCCTGACCACGATCCTGCATTTCTCCGGCGGCATTGAGAATCCCTTCTCCTTCTTCTTCGTCTTCCACATGATCATCGCGAGCATCCTGCGGTCCAGGCGCCAGAGCTATGTCCAAGCGGGCCTTGCGTGCACCCTGTATGGCGGTCTGGTCCTCCTGGAGTGCGCGGGCTGGCTTCCCCACTACCCCTTGCAGGGCTTCTCCGCCCACGGCCTCTATGGCAACGCTTTCTTTGTCCTGGGCACCTTGTTCGTGCTCTCCGCGACCTTGTTCCTGGTCGTCTTCATGACCACCTCCATTGTGGGCCAACTCCGGTCGCAGCAGGAGGACCTGGAGCAGGCCAACCGCCAGCTCCAGGAGAAGGACAAGATCCAGAACGAGTACGTCCTCCGTGTCAGCCACGACATCAAGGGGCACCTGGCGGCCATCCAGAGCTGCGTGGATACGGTCCATGACGGGCTCCTGGGCCCTCTCAGCGATCGGCAGAAGGACATGATCGGCCGGGCGCATCGGCGAACGGCCCAGGGTCTGGCCTTTGTCTCGGATCTGCTGAGCCTGACGCGGACCAAGCTGGCAGGCCGGCCCGGCATCAGTTGCTTCCCGCTGCGGGTGATGATGGCCAAGGCTGTTGCCGCGGCCCAGGGTCGGGCCGAGGCCAAGGGCGTGCGGGTCAGTGTGGACGTAGCGCCCTCGATCGAGATCGTGTGCGGCGAGCAGGTCCTCATCGAGGAGACCATCGAGAATCTCCTCTTCAATGCGGTCCGGTACACACCCAGCGGCGGGAAGGTGAGGCTGGAGGTCCGGGACCAGGGCGACGAGGTCCTGATCCGCGTTCAGGACACGGGCATCGGCATCCCTGAGGACGAGATCGACAAGGTCTTCCGGGAGTTCTACCGGGCCTCCAATGCACGGGCCATGGAGCGGGACGGGACGGGCC
>JAGOQT010000392.1 GCA_018007255.1 Phycisphaerae bacterium
GCCGAGGGTCGAACAGGGGCATCAACCCGATGAACAGACAGTTGCGAAACGCCCTCAGGGGCCTGGCCGCTGAGGACCTTGGTCGCAGACGGCGGGCCATGGAGCCTTTCGTTCGATCGACCTTCGGGCTCTTTGCCAAGTGTCTATACCGCTACCTCGGCAACGAGGTCGAGTGCGAGGACATCCTGGAGGACGTGTACGCCGACATCTGGGAGAGTCCGGAGCGGGTCTGCCGCGCGACGAGCGAGAAGGAGCTCGTCCGCACTGTGTACCTGTACTACATGCGGAAACACCTTCGCCAGGTGTACCGCAGACTCCATCGCACCGTGGCCCTGCCCGACGGAGACCTCCTGGATGCGGTGGCCCCTCAGCAGGGGATCCTGGATGCGGTCTCCCAGTCCGAGATCCAGGAGGTCGTGCGGCAGGCCCTGGGACGACTGAAGGCCCGGGAGCGGCGGGCCGTGGAGATGTGGTCCGAAGGCCTGTCCTACCGCGCGATCGCCAACGAGTTGGAGACCACGGTAGGGGCGGCGAAGATGCTGTTGTACCGGACCTTGATTAAACTCAGGGAGACGCTCAGTGAGTATGCGTATGAGAGCGGATGATCGGGAATCGCCGATGGACAAGAGCGGCCAAGACCGCGAGCCCCACGAGCTGTTGGCGGACTACGCCGATGCCCTGCGGGACGGGCGTGTGCCCGAGTACCTCAGAGGCCTGACCCGTCGGGAGCGGAGGGGGGTGGCCGACGGCGAGGAGTTGGGCCAAGCCCTGGAGACCGTACAGGTCCTCAATCAGGCGGCGTTCGCGGACAAGGCCGTTCTGCCGGACATGGGCCTGTTCATCGCCCGAGTGGACGCCAAGATTGCCTGGCGGATCAAGCACGGCCGGGCTCACGCCGCTTCGCACCGCAGGGGCCATCTGGCCTCTGCCCACCGGACCGAGCCCGGCAGCCGTCGCCTATGATTCTGGAATGCTATCAGTGCTCGTCGTGCTACTTCGAGGAGACGGAGCCCTCGTCTCGCATTGACCCGGCGACCATCTCCACGGCCCAGGGCCGGAGGGAGTTTCAGGATGTGATCCTGGCCTTTCTCTGTGTGGAGATGTACGACGGCGTCCAGGAGATCCGTGAGGTCGTGGAGGAGTTCGGGCGTCTGGCCGATCTGATCGGGAAGCGACCGGTCGTGCTCTGCCCGAACGTGCACCTCTCCGCGGACCGCGCCCGCGAGCACGAGGCCCTTCCGCTGATCCAGGAACTGGATCGCCAGCTGCAGGAGGCCGGCTGCGAGGTCCACGCCCTGTCCTTCGGATATCACAAGCGATTCGGCATGGACTGCCGCGGCAATGTCGGAAGCGTGGTGGGGCGGCGGTTCTTCGGCTCTCCGGAGAGGCAGTTCCTCCGGCTGCTGACCCGGCTGGGGATCTGTCCGAGCCCGGCCACGCCCCGTGACATGCCGGCCTGGGCCCACGTGCTCTTCGAGCGACAGCTCAAGGTCATGGTGAACCGCAAGGAGACCTACAAGGTGGCCAGGAGCATGCTCAAAGACCAGCTCGACGCCTCCGCGAGCAGCGAGCTGTGGACCTGCATGCTCTTCGAGGGGGAGCGTCAGCCCATGGAGGACTACCTCGGCACCCTGCACGAGATCCTGGAGTCCTACCCGGACGTCCGCGTGCACCGGGCCCTGAACCTGAGCGTGCCCGGTTTCTGCAACGCGGCCCGGCACCTCTTTCGTCGCTACGGTCAGGCCATCGAGTCCGGGCGGCTCCGGATCTACAACAGCACGGTGCGGGATATTGAGTTCCTGCTGACGCCCACGGAGGTCCTCCTGGCCTTTCCCCAGAATCCGCCCGGGCCCGGTCTCCATGCGGGCCAGATCAGCTTCGGCATCTACTGCAGGGACGTCGAGTTCGCCCGGAACGTGGTCGGGTGGTACAAGACCTTCCTGGTCGACGGCCGGTTCGGGTGGATCCACACCGAGTCCGAGCTCGACACGATCATCAACGAGCTGGAGGAAGAGACATTCCAGGGAAGACGGTGAGGTGCGGACGGTGCAGATCATCGGGACGGTCGTCATCCTTGCCGCGTACGTTGCCGCCTTGCTCTGGGTCGGTCTCCGCGCGAGGATGTCACGGGGGTTCGCGGACTTCTCTGTGGCCCGTCGGCGTCTGGCCCTGGCCTTCGTATTCGCCAGCCTCTCCGCGGCCTACGTGGGCCCGGGGTTCTCCGTGGGTTTCGTGGGAGAGGGATTCACGGGCGGTCTGCTCTTTCTGGGGATCGGTCTGGCCTATGCTGTGCAGAACGTCGTGGTCGGGCTGTGGATCGCACCTCGGCTGAGGGCGTTTGGAGACTGCCACACCCTCGGGGATGTGGTGGGCCGCATCTACGGGCCGACCTGTCAGGTCTGGGCGGGCCTGGTCTCTGTGGGGCTGTGCACCGGGTTGGCGGCAGTCATGGCCAAGGCGGGCGGGACCATCGTGGCGGATGTCGTAGGTACGCCCTTTTGGGTCGGGGTCGTAGTTGTGGTGGGCCTGACCTGCGCGTATACGACCTTCGGCGGGCTCTGGGCCAGCGTGATGACCGATGCCTTTCATTTCGCCGCATTTGCCCTGTTCGTTCCAATCCTGTTCTTTTGGATCGTCACGTTTCATGTCCAGGGGGGACCGGCCGCGTTTGCCCACGAGGCCGTCGTGGCCACCCGGGCCGGATGGCAGGCGAGTTCCACGGCCCAGGTCGTGGGTCTGGTCGTGGCGTTCCTGCTGGGCGAGACCCTGATCCCCCCCTATGCACACCGAGCCCTGGCCTCCAAGACCACCCGCGTGTCTCGGAACAGCTTCCTGTTGGCGGGCGGATTCAGTGTGGTCTGGTTCACGCTCATGGTGGCACTGGGGGTTGCAGCCCGGGGCATCGTACTGGCCGGAACACACAAGGACTCCGTATTGACAGCCTTGGTCAAGACCGCCTTCCCCCTTCCCTGCCACGCCTTGCTCCTGGTCGTGCTCATGGCCATTGTGATGTCCAGCCTGGATTCCCTGCTCAACGCGGGCGCTGTTTCGTTCGCCCAGGACCTGGTCCACCTCCTGTTCAAGACGTCGGACAGGCAGTCCCTGATCGTGGGAAGGGTCGCCACAGTGGCCATCGCTGTGACCGCGGGCCTGGCGGCCACAGCTGTGCCGGGCATCATTCAAGGGCTGCTGTTCTGCTACAACGTCTGGGCCCCCGCCATCCTGCCTGCACCGATCCTGGGTCTGTGCGGGACCAGGCCCAGGGCGGGCGCGGGGATCCTGTCTATGGTGGCGGGGGGGGGCGCAGCGATCCTCCTGCAGGTGGACCCGGCCAAGGCCTGGATC
>JAGOQT010000393.1 GCA_018007255.1 Phycisphaerae bacterium
ATCCATGTAGATCCGGCCTGCGATGCAATCGAGGAATCCCTCGTGGTCCGCGATCGGCGAGGGCTGGAACCCGGCCTGCCTGTACATGCGGCCAAGGCCGCCCAACCCGGACATGAACCGCTGGATCACGCCCCAGGTCAGGGGCGTGGGATGGGGCAGTGTCTCCGCGAGGTTGTGCAGGACCCAGGGTCCCCGTCCCGCAGACAGTGCGTCGCGGAGGCGGCGCTGCGTGGTCCGCACGATCTCATCGCCGGCATCCGCGTGCATGAGCGTGGTGATCGGGCGGGCCTGGAGCAAGGAGACCTCCCCGCAGTGGATCGCCCACTCGATGTCCATGGGCCTTCCGAAGTGCCCGGCCACCCGCGTGCCCACCTGCCAGAGCTGTTCCAGATCGCTGCTGCCCAGGCACGGCTCTCGCCTCCGCTCGGCCTCCACGGGGGATTGATCCGATGCCCCGGGCGAGAGGATCACGCGCTTGTCCGCGATCTGGGCGGAAAGCACGCGGCCCGTGTCCTGGTCCAGTCGCCAGACGTCCGGCTGGACCCGGCCTGAGACCACCATCTCGCCCAGTCCCCAGCTGGCCTCCAGGAGCATCTCGTGACTGGCGCCTGGCTGCGGGCTGGTCGTGAAGAGCACGCCCGCCACGTCCGCTGGGATCATGCGTTGCACCACCACCGCCACGGTCACGCCCGATGGATCGATCCTGTGCTCGCGGAGATAGGTCCGGACCCGCGGGCCATCCAGGCTCGCCCAGCATCGGCGGACCGCGTCCAGCAGGGCCTGCCCTCCCTGGACATTCAGGAACGTCTCATACTGGCCGGCCATGGAGGCGTCGGCCAGGTCCTCGGCAGTCGCCGAGGAACGGACCGCGACGATCGGCTCGCCCAGGGCCCGGTACGAGGCCAGGATCTCGCCGGCCACGTCTGCGCACAGGTCCTTGGTCTGCGCACGCGACCTCGCATGGAGGTAGGCCCGGGTGGTCACCACAAACCCGTCAGGAACGGGGAATCCGGCACGTATGAGCCTGCCCAGATTGGCGGCCTTGCCGCCCACCAGCGCAGGATCGCCGGCCTCGCGGAGGTCCTGTGTGAACCTCGGGGTATCCATTACTCGCCGCCCTCGGAGCCTACCAGGCATCGCAGCCCGCCCGTCTCGCTGCCCACAAGGACCCGACCCGCGATGATCCGCGGGGTGGAGAGGGCAAGGCCGGTGCCGGGTTTGGACTGGTCGTTCAAGGGGACCTTCTCCAGGGTCTTTCCGTCCCGGGCATCCAGGACCGCGAGATACCCGTCGTTGCTGACCGCGTACACGTGCCGGCCGGTGAACCCGCAACCGGCCAGCACGGGCGAGTCCCCGCTGACGCGGGTCCGCCAGAGCACGGATCCGTCCTTCAGGGCCAGGGCAGCCACCTCGCCCGTGCGCACAGGGCAGATCAGCACGCCCTCACGGCAGGCGACCCCGCCCAGAACCGCGTCGTCGAACGGGGTCTGCCAGAGGATCGCCCCTGTCCTGCGGTCCATCGCGATGACCAGGCCCTGGGCGTTCCGATTGGAGTGCACCATGTCGCTGTTTCCGCCGCCTGCGAGCACGACGTCTCCCGCAAGGGTGATCGGACCTGTGACCGGGTGTGCCACAGGGGTCCGCCACGCCACCCGCTCGAGGCCCTTGGCCGACAGCTCCTCGTCGGTCTGGGTGCGGATCGCGACCACTGCCGCCCCGTTGAACCCGCTGCCAATGTACACGACCCCCTCGCCGTCGATGGCAGGGGAGCTCTCAGGGTCCACGACCGGCACGCGCCAGAGCTCCTTGCCGTCGGAGATTCGCACAGCCAGGCAGAAGCCTGAGTCCCCAACGGGCCTGCCGTCCCTACCCTCCACCGCGCCTGCGCCGACCACGGCCAGGTCCCCGGAGATCGCAGGGGAGGACTCGATGTGCAGGGTCGTCTTCACTGCCCACCGGAGCTGTCCGGTCTGGGCGTCAAAGCAGAGCAGGGAGCAGTCCCGGTCCGCGTGCAGCCCCTGGCCGATCACAATGGATTTGCCGTCTCCGGTCACGGCAGGAGAGCTGAAGAACGGGCGCAGGGGCTCCCCTCGGATCTCCGTGACCTGCCAGATCGGCTTGCCCGTGTCTCGATCCAGACAGGCCAACAGGCCCGTGTACCCGCCCAGGTCCGTCTGGCAGCCTGCGGCAAACACACGGTTGCCGTGCACAGCGGGGATGCCGAGGAACAGGGTTTCCTCTGGGCCGAAACTCCACAAGGGTCTGAGCCCGACGGGCGAGGGGCCTCCTGTGTAGAAGCACCTGGAGAAGTCCTGTGTGTCCGGGGCGGGCGCAGCCGCGACCGGCTCGCCTTGTGGCCGAGGCGGCGCGGCAGGGGCCGGCGCGGCTGCAGAGGCCTGCCGGACCTGGCCCTGCGCGATCAGGTCCAGGGCCACCTGGGTCCAGTCGTATCGGGCGGCCGCACCTGCGGTTTGGATCTGGCCCTCGCGGACCGGCCTCTGCCCCCGCAGGCCCAGGATCGCGGCCGCCACCGCGACCGCGACGACCCCCGCGCACAGGCCGCACAGCAAGGGACGTCTCCTGATCAGGCCCAGCAGCTCCCTGGGTTTGAACAGCACCACCAGGACACTCGTGATGGCTGCCACCAGCGTGGGCAAGATCGCTGCGCCCGCGTTCACGAAGATGGGGACGACTGCAAGGATGTCCATGGTCTCTTGTCCCGGCCTCACACGGCCACGCCAGGTTCTGTTCTGCTGCCCACTGCCACCTTGCGGCGGGCATGATCGGCCTACAGTATAGACAAGAGAACCTTAAGGCAACGTGAAGGTCTGCCCCCGGGCCGAGGTGGCGATTCTCGGTCTGCTCCAGGGCCCCGGCGACGAAAGCAAGAAGGGCGGGCCGAACGGCCCGCCCCTTTCTGTCTCCTGACTCCTGTCCTCTGGTTGAGGTTCCTGGTTTCTGGTTTCACCGCCCGACTGTCCCCCAGTCCAACGGTCTTACCTCTTGCTTCTGGTTTCCGGCTTCTGGCTTCTGACTTCTGAGTTCTGAGTTCTGAGTTCTGCGTTCCGGCTTCCGGCCTCTCCCACTGAGCGGAGGCTCAGTTGGATTTCAGGGACTCCTTCGCGGGCATCAGGCTGTCGACCAGGTCGCGCAGTTCCTCGTCCGTGACCGGGCCGTTTATAGCCAGAGCGGGGAAGGTGCCTGCAGGGGATTCCAGGATGAACCCGACGCGGTTCTCAGCAGGGGCATCCTGGATCCACGCCTTGGCGCTCTGGAGTAGGATCTGGGCCAGCCACTTGTCCCTGCCTCCTCCCCAGACCTTGAATCCGTTGGGT
>JAGOQT010000053.1 GCA_018007255.1 Phycisphaerae bacterium
TACCCCGCCGGCCGCGGCCAGGCTGATCGCCGTGCACCAAGGCAGAAGTCGTGTCATTCCTGCGTTCCTCCAGACTGACCCATCCGGGCCATACGGACATCATCCGTCCCCTGCGTCCATCATGGCCGGGCGAATCCCTGGGCCTGAAGCCAGTGGTAGAACTCCTCCATCCAGTGATCGCTGGTGGTGCCCTGCTTGCTCGTTCCGAAACCGTGTCCGCCGGACTTGTAGATATGAACCTCCGGAGCCGATCCGGCCGCCTTGAGCGCCTCGTGGAAACGCCCGCACGCAGCCCCGGCGGTTCGATCATCCTGCGCCCAGGCAAGGAACACGGGAGGGAGCTCCTGGGGGACCGCCGGCAACGCCCCGAACGGGGCTCCATAGATCAAGCCGGCAAAAGCGGGTCTGGCCGCCGCATCCTCCTGGAGCAGGACACCGGAGGTCACCATGCCTCCGGCGGAGAAGCCCACCATCCCGATCTTGTCCGGCGCGAGGCCCCATTCCTGCGCGCGTCGGCGGAGCACCGTGAGCGCCTGGATTCCGTCGGCGATTCCATACTGGCCCGCGTTGTCCATCCCGCCCCGTCCCGGGCCTGCGGGCGCACGCCCTGGCGCAGCGCTACTCGTGTCGGCAGACCGGGCTGCAGCCGGCCGCCCTGCCGCACCCCCGCCGGGCGCCCGTGACGATCCGCCTTGCAGCTCCTCCGGAGTCCTTTGCCTCAGGCGATACTTGAGAACAAAGGCCGCGATGCCTCTTTCTTGAAGCCAACTTGCCACACGATACCCTTCGTTGTGGATGGCAAGGTGCACGAATCCGCCGCCTGGTGCGATGAGGACGCCCGCGCCCGTCGCCTTGCCCTTCTCCGGGAGATACACGGTCAGCGTGGGGGTGACGACGTTGACGGTCCGGTCCTCGCCGTCGCTTCCCTTGATGGCCCCTTCTGCCTGTGTCCAGTTCTCCGACCCGGGAGCCACGCCCGGCCAGATCTGGATGACCTGCGTCTGCGCAGTCGCGGTGACGCACATCCAGAGCACGGCAAGGCCGAGCGATTTGGGGGGCACGAACGCCGCGTGGCCAAGACTTCGTTTTCTCATACCGTTTCTCCTCATGGATCCAGCGTGGGTTGTCATTTCCCCGGTGCGTCCGACTCTGCGAGTGCGAAGGTCAGTCTTCATTGGGGTACGCCTCATGTGCGAACACGAGTCACTTTGCCAAGCTGTTGAGGTACTCTTCCACCCAGGTGTAGCGGCTCGGCGAGAGCTTCGTCGCATCCCCCGCATCGTTGGGGTTGAGACCGTTCTGCACCTCCCATGAGTCGGGCATGCCGTCGTTGTCGGTGTCGGCCGGCGCGGGCGCCGATTTCAGCTCGGGCCAGACGCCCACCTCCGTCTGCGAGTTGATCATCCTCCCGGTGCGGGTCCGCACGTGATGAACGAGGCGGGTGTCCACCGCGTCGCGCTTCGGCCGCGACGCCCCCACGTCCGCGAGCACGACATCGACCGCCTCGTCCGCAGGGACGGTGGCCACTTGGGGCGTTGGGATCGGCTGATCCAGGATGCGTACGACACGCCTGCCGTCTGCCTCGACCTGGCTGAAGAACCGGGTGTTGTCGCGAGTCAACTCGTCCCGGCCATCCACGACATTGTCGCGGATGTAGAAGTCCATTTCCGACCTGTTCGGACCGATCGTGATGGGGACTTTCGCCGTGCTGTTCGGGCCGGGACGGATGTAGTTCGCAACGTAGTTCACCCTGAGATTCCCCTGGGTCAGGCCGCAGGCGGTTGAACCGTAGTTGTAGAGGACGTTGTTGCGGACGTCGAAGGTGGGAAAGTCCGGCCCGCGGCCGTAATTGTCGCCCAGGCGCGGATTGCGCGAATCGTTGTGGATCCAGAGGTTGTGGTGGAAGGTCACCGGGCCGTTCGCGCGAGCGAGCGATCCGTAGCCGTGCGGGCCCTTTGCGTGCTTGCTCTCCTGCAGCGACTCGCCGATCAGGCACCACTGGATCGTGATGAACGCGTTGTTGCCGGAGAGGGACAGCGCTTCGTCGATCGACCAGCTCGCCGAGACGTGGTCGACCACGACATTGCGCGAGCCGTGCAGCACGTCGAACGCATCCGCCTGGCGCTTCGTCTCGTCACCGAGTCGGCAGCGGAGGTGCCGGATGACCACGTCGTGCGTCGCGATCCCAAACGTGGAGTCGCGCAGACAGATGCCGTCGCCCGGCGCGGTCTGGCCGGCGACGGTCAGATAGGGCCTGGTCACCGTGAGGTTCGACTTCAGTGCGATCGTGCCGCTCACGCGGAAGATCACGATCCGCGGGCCGTCGGCCCCGCAGGCCTCGCGGAGACTGCCCGGACCGGAATCCTCGAGGTTCGTCACGAAGAGCACCCGGCCGCCGCGGCCCCCCGGCGTGTTCGCGCCGAAGCCTTGCGCGCCGGGGAACGCAGGCAAGTCAGACGCCGCAGGCGCCGGCTCGGCTGCGTGAAGTGTCAGGGACACCGCAAGTGCGGCCATGGACAGGAGGACACGAGTTCGGAGGTTCATAAGACACCTGGAGTTCGGACATTCACGCTCACCGCATTGGGCGAGCGGTGCGATCGAGTTCCCCACGCAGGCTCACGGCATGTTCGCATCGGCGATTCGCAGCACCGCTCCAGCTTCACAGGCGAGGATCGTGCCGCCGTGGAAATCGAGCTTGGGCCTCGCCCCGCCAGCGGGCGCTTTGGGGGCAGAGAACACCAGCTTGGAGGTCCCGCTTCCGCTCTCCAGCTCGGCGAATTCGCCGCCCGGAAACAAGAGCCGCGGCTTGCCCTTGGCGGTGACCGGCTCGCTGAACGTCACGACCGACCTGCCCGCGCCCTGGGGCTCGACCGACACGACCCGCGGCCCGTCCGTCCGTTCCGGATCCCAGGTGCCCGCAAACGTCCACTTGGCCGTGACCTGGTCGCGCGTCGGCGAGCCCGGGGCGGAGGAAAGGTTGTCCCTATGCCACGCGTAGTCACCCCCGTCCCGGTGGCTGTTGAAGAAGTAGGCCCGCTCGCCCCAGATGTTGGTCGCGTCAAGCTCCTGGTTCCTCTGTCTGTTCTGCTCGGTCGCCGGCCCGCCGTCGAGAGGGTACACCACGCGATACGGGGCCTTGTCCCGCATCGTGTTCGCGAACCGGCAATCCAGAAAGAAGAACATCGCATCGTGGTGGTGGCGCGCCAGGCCGAAGCCCTCCGGCGGCCCCTCAAAGCGGCAGCCGACCATGACGAACTTCATATCCCGGTCGCGCGACCCGTCGTGCCACATCGCGGCCTCGGACTTGGGGTTCATCTCGGTCAGCTCGCAGTCCTTCATGTAGCACCAGCCGCGAGGGCAGACGAAATCCACCGAGCCGCTGACCTTCAGCCTTGCGTGATAATAGCGTCCGTTCGGGCTCGTGCGGCTCGCGGAGTCTTCGGAGACCGGGCCCCTGCCCGTGCGCCACAGCGCGATCGTGTCGTTGCCGTGGCTGTGCACGTCGGCATCCTGGATGACCATGCGATCCCCTCGCCCCCCCACCGCAAACGCATGAACGCCGAGCACCCCCTGGGTGTTTCGGATGGTCAGATTCTCCAGCACGACATCGTCGCCGTACACGTTCACGACGGTCCCCCCGGTGTCCTCGATGCGCGTGCCGGTGCGGCTCTCGCCGCGGAGCGTCACGCACGAAGCATCGATCCGGACCTTCTCGTTGTAGACCCCGTCCCGGACCAGGATGATCCTGCGCTCGTGATGGTCCTTCGGGATCGACTGAACGGCTGCCTGCACCGAGGTGAAGTCGCCGCTGCCGTCCTTCGCAACGACGAGGTCCGGCCGGGTCCATACACCCCGTTCGCTCCCGCCGGCGGCCCACGCCGGGAGGACCATGCCGGCCATCACGGCGACAAGGAATGACCCTCTGCGCATCGTCACACTCCAGTCTGCTGCGAAACGGTACTGCATGACTTGATGGTCCCCTGCATGCGGTCACCTCCGGCCTGCGGCGGGCAGGGACGAGACAAGGTCAATCAGGGCCTTGTCATGATGGTACCGGACTCGGCAGTCGTTGTCGAATACCATGGTCGCCCCCTTCTCCGGCGTGTACGGCGCCCATTTCGGCGACTCCGGACCGTTGGGATTGCCCGTCTTCACGAAGCGGATCCAGGCGGAGCTGATCTTGTCCGCGAGCTCGTAGGCCTCTTTGCCTCCGCCGGTCATTGTACGGGCCAGGGCGATGTTGTTGAACATGAAGGGCAGTTCCATGCCGTGGCATGCGCCGAGGCTGCCGTCGTTGACCGGCGATTGCCATTCAAACAGATACACGTAGACCGGCGCACCGCCCTGGGCCTGTTTCACCGCCGCCTGCCTGACCACGTTGGTGCGCACGGTGGCCGTCAGGATGTGCTGGGGTTGATGGTCATCCGGATAGGCCTGTTTGTAGGCGGCGATATACTCCTCGGCATGGGCCTCGCCATAGCGCTCCGCGAGGGTGGCCTTCACCTGCTCCAGGGTCTTGGGCGTGATGATCGCACGGTTGCCGTAGCCGAATTCGTTGAGGTTGGAGCCGATGATCATGGGGACGTTCTTCGAGAACTCGGCCGGTGTCGGGTCGAACGGGTGCTGGGTGATGTGCTTGCCGTCCACGGTCGGGCCTACGCCTCTCCGGGGGCCGGGGCGTCCGGCCTCTCTCTGGGCCCCGGCGGCACGCCGATCGGCGGCGACGAGTTCGTCATAGGTAAAGTCGTTCAGCCTGTTCGCATCCTCGGGGGCAACGCCGAGGGCCTCAACAAAGGCCAGGCCGTAGGCCTTGCTCGCGTCGCCTTCGCCCACGGTGAGGGTGGAACCGCTCTGTACGATGGCCCCGTGGAACAGGCCCGCGGCCGAGGGCATGGCCATCAGAGCGGAGACCTTGCCGCCTCCGCCCGACTGTCCGTCCAGGGTGACGCGGCTCGGGTCTCCCCCGAAGCGGGCGATGTTGTCGTGGACCCACCGCAGCGCCGCAACCAGGTCCTGCATGCCAAGGTTCACCGAGTCGGAGTACTTGCCGCCCAGGCCCCTCAGATCGAGGTAGCCCAGGACATTGAGTCTGTGATTGACCGTCACGACGACGATGTCCCCCTTGCGGGCCATGGAACGGCCGTCGAAGAAGGGCAGTTGATTCGCAGAGCCGGCCGAGTAGCCACCGCCGTGGATCCACACCCATACGGAGCGTCTCTTGCCGTCGTTGAGGCCGTTTGTCCAGAGGTTCAGGACAAGGCACTCCTTCTCGTCCATCGGCTCCACACAGAACGGGAAACCGAAGTTGTAGTCGCTCTGTCCGGCCCAGCGCTGCCCCGCCCCCTGCATGGCTTGCGGGCCGTAGATCGTGCATTGGCGCACACCGTCCCATGGGTCGGGGGCCTGCGGCGCCATGAACCGGTCCGCCTTGGCATAGGGTATGCCTTTGAAGGCATAGACCCCGTCGTCGATGCAGCCGCGGACGCT
The DNA here is from genome assembly GCA_018007255.1 of Phycisphaerae bacterium. Classification (GTDB taxonomy): domain Bacteria; phylum Planctomycetota; class Phycisphaerae; order Sedimentisphaerales; family Anaerobacaceae; genus DTPU01. The sequence goes on from JAGOQT010000053.1 coordinate 5,488, forward strand.
GCCGTACTGTGTGGCTACAACACCGATCTTCTCCCCCGCCTGAATGGGACCGGGGCGAGGCTGACCGCAGCCATTCGCGGCAAGCATCATGGGGACCCACACCGCCATGAGAGCACGTTTCATTGGATCGTCTCCTGAATCATTTGAGTTCCGGTCGTGTGAAATCCCATTCCCGCCTACTCCTCCGCGATGGGTAGGGTCAGATAGGACCTGTGCATGGCATCGCGGTAGACCGTCACTTCCGGCGCCGGATCGACTCTGGGCGTCCCCCGGCCCGCGAAGGTGATGGCCAGCCGGATCCGATGGCCTGCCTTGACCCTAATCGATATCGGCAGGATGGAAAATGCCAGCTCGACCGGTTCGCCGGGCACCAGCGGACTCACATCCGCCTCGGCAAAGCCGTGCCAGGGCAATCCGAGATTGTTGTAGGGCGGGTCTTTCAGTCGGCGCATCGAGGCGCGAAGCTGACCGTGGATATTGTAGGAAACGGCCCTTCCGTTTGAGTCCACATCATAGACCGTGGCAATGAAGTCCCCGTCCGTCGCTGTCGAGGAGACCCACAGATTCACCACGGGATGGCCGGTGATCTGCACGTCCTCACGGAGCGTCTCGGTCTCATAGATCAGGCCGTTGGGAGTCCCACTGGCGCGTCCGCCAGCGTACGAAACCGTGGCGACGTCCTTTCCATCCGCCCCCGCCGGCGCGGCCGTACTCAGTGAACCCTCGCCCAGGTAGTACTTGACTCTCTTCTCGTCGGGCAGGGGCCACTTCTTGGCGGAACGCCACTCGGCACCCGCCGGAGCATTGTACGTATAGTAGTAGACGGGGTCCTCGTCCATGATGCCGTTGTCGATCCCCTTGAGCCAATAATCGAAGAAGCGGCGTTCTTCGATGGTGATGTCGAATCCCGTCAGTTTTTGGGGAGTCGCCCAATCGCAGTGCACCCCCGGGCCGATGACGAGCTTGGCGGGGACTGTGAAGTTGTTGATTGCGAAGAAGGGTCCGGGCTTGGTCGCTCCTTCATTCCAGTTGACCGCCATGTACATCGCTATCCCGGAGGCGTTGATCTGCTCCAGGTAGGTATGAGGGCTGCTCTGGATCCACCACTGCCTGGAGCTTTCATCCGCAAGCTCCTTCGAGTAGCTGTCCCGGTAGGGGACGTCGCCCTCGCTCTCGATGGTTCCGGCGTGTTCTGCGATGGCCTCCTTCAACAGGGCGCCGCCGGCATCGCCGTCCACCGGAACCGCCAATGCATCCCGAGCTTCCTGGGGTGATGGCCCGCCGGGCTGTCTGGGACGAACGCCGCCCCGGACACCTGAAATGCCTCCGGGTACGCGGAAGTCATACACGTCAAACTCGAAGCTCATGGGGAAGATCGCCTTCAAGTGGGGAGGAGCCGTGGTGGCTGCCTGCATCTGACTCCCCCCCGTGGCCGAACACCCCCACATCCCGACGTTGCCGTTGCACCAGGGTTGTTGTGCGAACCACTCGGTGATATCGTAGGCATCATACCGGGCGGAACGGATCCACTCACCGCGGTTGTAGCCTTCATTGCGTCCGAAGGAAGCGAACAGCCCGCGAAAATCCACGGTGGCCACCACGTAGCCGTACTTCACCAGCCTGCCCGCAGTCCCCGCATACCTGTCCACGGTCAACGCCTCCCGCCTGTTGTCGTTGTATCTGCGATTATAGGGGGTGTGCATCCACAAGACCGGAAGGGGCGTCTGGGTCACCTCCCCTGTGTTCCTGTCTTTGGGACGGTAGAGATCCACCGCGAGTCGGGTGCCGTCTCTCACTGCAACGTACCGAGAGCTGATGTCATACGCATCGGCGTAGATCGCGTCACTGTATCCGGAGTACTCACCCGGCCTCGAGACGCGAGGGTCCGTGGAGGCCTTGGACGGCGCACCCCCCTGGTTGCCTGGACGGGCCTCGGACCGTCCAACCTGCAACGCTTGCGGGTCGCTCGATTGCGTCTCGGCACATCCGGTCATCCCTGTGAGTGCCAGGAGGCTTGAAAGGAACACGATGCAGTCCATGCAGTACTTCATAGATGTTCTCCTCAGCGATGGACAACACCGTTCTACTTGAAGAGTGTGGACGCAAACTCCTGGAGATAGGTCCGCCAGTTCCTCCACCAATGGGCGCCGTCGGTCTCCTTGAACGACACGACAAAACCGTGCTTCTTGAGCAGGTCCACCGTGCTGCGGGAGGTCTCGATGAGGAAATCCTCGCGTCCCGTGGCAAACCAGAGCCTCTTCAGACCCTGCTTCAGGGCCGGGTCGTCCAGGGTGGCGGCATGTTGCTCCTCCCAACTGGGGCCCTGGGGCTGGCCGCCGCGACCCCCCCGCCCCATGCTGAAGACGCCGGAGCTGAACACCCCGATGTACGCATAGTCCGCGAGGTTTGCGAAGGCGATATTCAGCGTCTGTCCCCCGCCCATGGACAGACCCGCAATCGCCCGGCGCGCCCGGTCCGTATGGACGCGGTAGTTCTTGTCGATCAAGGGACGGATGTCCCGGGCGAACTCGTCTTCGAACGAGCCGCCGCTCGCATTGGGCACACCCGCTCGACTGACGTGTCCGTCAGGCATCACCACGAGCATGGGCACGGCCTGGCCGGCGGCAATCAGATTGTCCAGGATGGTGTTGGCCCGGCCGACGGTCGACCAGGAGTCGTCACTGTCCGTTGCGCCGTGCAGCAGATAGAAGACGGGATACCTGGCGTTGCCGGCCTCATAGCCGGGCGGCGTGTAGACGTGCATGCGGCGGAATGTCCCCAGGACCTTGGAGAAATAGGTCACCTCGGCCACGGCCCCGTGCGGCACGTCCTGGGTGTCCTGGAACTTCAACCCCGGCACATGGGCCAGGCTGAAGACGGTCCCGTTCGCCTCGCTCGTCGCACGAGCCGCAGGATCGCAGACCGTCACACCATCCACATTGAAACGGTATCGCATCGCGATAGGCGGCTGGACCGGGCCGTACGCCAATTCCCAGACGCCCTGCTCGCTCTGGGTCAGAGCCCCGGGCGAATCCAGACCTCCCAGGTCGGGACTGACCAACTGCACCGACTTGGCCTGGGGTGCCAGCAGCCGGAACACGACCTTGCCGTCCGCCAGCACCTCGGGGGACACCACCTGCGGGCCCCGCTGTCCTCTCGGTTGTGCCTGCCCGACGGCGACGAGGGTGAGGATCAGAAGACTGGAGGTTAGACGGACGCCGCGCGCGATCTTCTGCATCGATTGCCCTTTCATCCATTGGCTCCTTGAGGTGGGGTGGAGACGCTGCAGGGACGCTCGCGTCTCCTGCAGCAGCGCAGATGGTCCTCGACCGATCATAGGTGTGCATACTATAATCCCCCTGTGCTTCTTGGGCAAGACAACAACTCGGCGTCGAACAATCACACGGCCGGGCAGGCGCATCCAGGGCCCGCTTTGTGTTTGGGGGTATGGCGATGAAGGCAGGCATCCTGTATGGAGACCGCGACATCCGCCTGGGCGAGGCCCCGGAGCCACGGATCGGGCCGGACGAGGTCCTGGTACAGAGCTGCTACGCGGGCATCTGCGGCACGGACCTGCACATCTACCGGGGCGAGTTCCACGATCGGGTCCGCTGCCCGGCCATCCAGGGCCACGAGTTCGGCGGCCTCGTCCAGGAGGTCGGAGAGTCGGTTGATGGCCTGGCAAAGGGAGACCGTGTCGTGGTCGACCCCATCCTGTCCTGTCACGCCTGCCCCGCTTGCCTCTCGGGCCGTCTCAACGCGTGTCGCAGCCTGAAGCTCCTGGGCGTGGACCTGGATGGGGGCTTCGGTCAGCTTGTGGCCGCCCCCGCCAACCACGTCTATCCCCTGCCCGACTCGATCCCGCTTGCCTTCTCGCCCATGGTCGAGATGTACGCCCTGGGCCATCACGTCTTGCGGCGAGGCCAGGTGCAGCCCGGCGAGACCGTGGTGATCCTAGGCGCGGGCAAACTGGGGCTGTCCGTGCTGGACGTACTCTGCCACAGCGCGGCCCCGGCCCTGACCATCGTGACGGACCTCCAGCCCTTCAGACTGGAGCAGGCCCGCAGATTGGGCGCGGATCATACGATCGACATCCGCACCGAGGACCCCGTGCAGCGGGTCCTGGAGATCACCCAGGGGCTCGGGGCCGACTGCGCGATCGAGTGCGTCGGCCACTACCACCTGATGGACGGTCAGGAGTCGCCCCTTGGCCAGGCCGTGCAGATGATCCGCACGGCCGGACGCGTGGTCACGGCCGGGATGGCGAATCAGGCCTCGACCCTCCTGTTCAAGACCCTGGTAGTCAAGGAGGCCCAGATCATCGCCTCGCGCGTGACGTTGGGCGAGTTCCCGAGGGCCATGCACCTGATGTCCAAGGGACTCGTCCATCCCGAGATCCTGGTCACGGACGTGATGCCCCTGCGGGACATCTCGGCCGCGTTCCGAAAGGTCGATGCGGACGAGCCCAGCACGATCAAGGTCGTATTGGACCTGCAGCAGGCGTGATCCCTCCAGACCGCACCGGTCCTGCCCGCGCGCTGCCGCGATGGAGATCCTTGCCTTTGCCCTGGCCCGGGTGTATTGTAGGTGGCACGACGGGTCCGACGATAGTCGCTCCATTCCAGGCCGACCCTGTCGAAGGAGTTGCTCGTGTCCACGGACAAACCGACTCGAGACCAGGCATGGGATCTCCTGCGCAGGTACAACCAGAACGAGGCCCTGCTCCGTCACGCCCTGGCCGTGGAGGCGGTCATGCGCAACCTGGCCCGGCGTTTTGGAGAGGACGAGGACCTCTGGGGCGTGGTGGGGCTCGTCCACGACCTGGACTACGAGCAGTTTCCCGATCAGCACTGCACCAAGACCGCGGAGATCCTCAGGGCCCAGGCCTGGCCCGAGCCGATCGTACGCGCGGTGGTGTCCCACGGGTGGGGGATCTGCTCGGATGTGGAGCCTCGCACGAACATGGAGAAGGCCCTGTATGCAGCGGACGAGCTCACCGGCCTGGTCGCGGCCACGGCCATGGTGCGGCCCAGCAAGGCGGTCCGGGACGTGACCGCCAAGTCGGTCCGCAAGAAATGGAAGGAGAAGTCCTTTGCCGCAGGGGTGAACCGGGAGGTCATCGAGAATGGGGCACAGAGGCTGGGCATGGACCTCGGCGAGCTCATCGAGGCCGCGATCGCCGGCATGACCCAGGTCGCGGACCAGATCGGCCTGGCTGGTGTGACCGGCCAGCAGCCGACTCCTGGACACGGACCATCTGCAGTCTAGAATGGACGGGTGCCCTCATGGTGTGTGGATGTGAAGTCATCGTGTTCGTCGTCATTCCTGTGGCCACGTCCTTGTGGCCGGCAGTGGTGGCGGCTGCTACAGCGGCGGCCGGCGTGATGGGGTTTGCCACGGCCAAGGCCGTGCAGGAGCATGTCGCAGCGGCTGGTGCAGTGGTCCGTACCGAAGTGGAGTTGTCCGTTGAGAATGCCCAGGCCGTGACCGAAGACCTGCGTCTGGGACAAGAAGTGGTCTTCCACAAGGGCGACGTGGAGGTGGTGTTCTGCCGCAACATCAACGGCAAGCCGGGCGTCAGGGTCCGGGGCATGGGTCACAGCCGCGGTGAGCTGGAGGCCATGGGCCAGGAGTTCTGCAGGCTCGTGACCCAGCAGTATGCCTATCACCGGGTCATGACCAAGCTGCGGCAACAGCGGTTCAACATCGTCTCAGAGGAACAGGGCGAGGACGGCACCGTCAGGCTCAAGGTCAGCATCTACCGCGACTAGAACCATGGAGCGACACCAGATTGAGATCGAGGTCCGACCAGGCGGCGAGGTCCACGTCAGCATCCAGGGCGTCAGCCCAACCTTGTGCAAGAGGTACAAGCAGTTCTTCGCCAGGATACTCCAGACCACGGACGAGGAGGTGTTCCTGCGGCTCCCGGCCCCTGTGGAGCCGAAGGAACGCTTGGATGAACACGAGCATCTCCAAGAGGGCCAGTGACCTTGGAGTCCGTCGATTCTCCTGAAAGGAAGTACCGATCTATGAACCGCATTGCAGCCGTCGCTGCTGTCCTTGTCCTTGCATGCACGGCGGACCTGGCCCTCGGTCAGCAGCCGCAGATCCCGGTCCCGCCGATCCAGACCGAGATGGGGACGATGCCAGGCGTAGAGGACCTGCCCTCGCGGATCGAGATGCCCGATCCCCTGGTCATGAACGACGGTCGGCGGGTGACCACAGCCGGCGACTGGGAGGGACGTCGCACGGAGATGAAGCGGATCCTCTCGCACTACGCAGTAGGTCTGATGCCCCCTTCGCCCGGCAACGTCAAGGGCAAGGAACTCAAGTCCGACTCCCTGCTGGACGGCAAGGTGGCCTATCGCCTGGTGCACCTCTCGTTCGGCCCCGGCGCGCAGCTCGGCTTCGACGTGGCAGTCTTCACGCCCGCAGACCGGCCCGGCCCCTTCCCCACCGTGATCTTCCCGTCCTTTGAGCTCACGCCCGGTGCGACCCCCCTGCCGACCCTGCCGCGAAGGCCCGAACAGGGCAAGGGCCTGGACGCCCTGACCCTGCCCCTGGGCATCCCCGAGGCACAGGCCCCAGCCCCGGGGCCCGCGAGCCCGGACCCGGCCCGAACGGCCCAGACCCATGCCTCGCTCTTCAAGAGGGGCTATGCGCTGGTGACCTACCACTACCAGGACTGCGGCGAGGACACGATCGCCCGCAATGCGGACGGCTCGTGGGCCTTTCGGAACACGCGGTTCTTCCCAGCCTACCCGAGATGCGACTGGGGCCTGCTGGGCGCATGGGCGTGGGGCATGTCCAGGTGCGTCGATTGGCTCGAGGGCCAGGCCTTTGCGGACAAGGCCCGCCTGATTGCGGTCGGCCACTCCCGCATAGGCAAGGCCGTGCTGGTGGCGGGCGCGTTCGACGAGAGGATCGCCGTATCCGCCCCTGCAGGCTCCGCGGGCGGAGGCGTGGGGGCCTACCGGTTTGCCGGCAGGCAGCGCACGGGTGGCGAGGGTCTGGACGACATGATGCGGAAGTACCCGAACTGGTTCTCGCCGCACCTGCACCCCTTTGCCGCCATCCCGGACAAGCTCCCCTTTGACCAGCACTGGTTCATCGCACTGACTGCGCCCCGCTGCTTCATCGCCCTCGAAGGGACGGCCGACAACAAGATCTGCTCACCTGCCGCGGTCAAGGCGTCCCTGGCGGGCGCGGCCCCGGTCTATGACCTGCTCGGCACGCCGGATCGCCTCATGTCGAACTACTGCGACCACGGCCACGCCCTGAATGAATGCGACTGGGCCGCACTGCTGGACTTTGCCGACCGCCGGTTCCTCTCAACCAGGACGTTTGACGTGCGGGGCATGGGCGCGGTAGGAGACGGCAAGACCAAGGACACGGCCGCATTTCAGAAGGCGATCGACGAGTGCTCGGCCGGCGGCGGAGGCCGGGTCGTGGTCCCTGCAGGGGATTACCTGATCGGGGCCATCGCACTGAAGTCCAACACCACGCTCTGCCTGGAACAGGGGGCCACGCTGATCGGCAGCCCGGACATCGCGGACTATCCCCTGGCCCGCATCCGATGGGAGGGCAGATGGGAACAGGGCCACTGTGCCCTGATCCACGCCAACGACGCGAACCACATTGCGATCCAGGGTCCGGGACACATCCAGGGCGATCCGAGGATCGGGTTCAGACGCAACCCCAGGGCCCCTGCCCTCATCGAGCCGATCGGCTGCGATGACGTCCGGCTCGAAGGCTTCCATGCCACCTACGCCACCATGTGGACAATCCACCCCACCCGGTGTACGCGGGTGGTGGCCCGAGGACTGACCATCCGCAGCAAGGGCGGCAACAGCGACGGCATCGACGTCGACTCCTGCAGGTACGTCCGCATCGAGGACTGCGACATCGACACAGGGGACGATGCCATTGCGATCAAGTCGGGCCGGGGCATGGAGGGGTTCCGGGGCGCGGAGCCGTCCGAGGACATCCTCATCCGCCGCTGCAGGCTCGGCGACTCCAACTTCGCCTGCATCGGGATCGGCAGCGAGATGTCCGGCAGTGTGCGGAACGTCCGCATCGAGGACTGCACCTTCGTGCACGCCAGGACCAACGCCATCTACATCAAGAGCAGGCCGGGCCGGGGCGGGGTCATCGAGGACATCTCCGCGCGGAACCTGGAGGTCCTGGACTGCACCGGGGCCTTCCTCCGGGTCAACCTCCTCCAGAGCGGCAAGCAGGACCCGGAGCCGGTCCCAGGTGACGAGGGCATCCCCGTGGCCCGGAACCTCAGCTTCTCCGACGTGCGTTTGGCCCGGTGCGGCGGCCTGGTCGAGGCCGCGCTGGTCCCGCCGGCCAGACCCGTGCAAGGCCTGTCCCTCCGCGGCGTCACAGGGCAGTGCGCCAAGGGGATGAGCCTGGCCCACATCCGAGACTGCCAACTGGCCGAGATCCGGGTCACAGGGTATGAAGGTCCTTTGCTCAGGATTGAAGACGTGACCGGCACCGGACTCGAGGGCGCAGTGCCCCTGAACGTACAGGCGCCGGCGAACGGCGCATAGACCACTCACCCATTTCTAGGAGACACAGATGAAGACGAATACGATGCGTTCCATAACCCTCTGCCTGGTCCTGGCCGGCTCCGTGTGGGCCCAGGAGCCCGAGGCTGTGCAGCGGCCTGCCCTGAGGGTGGGCATGGTTGCACCCGAGTTGCGGGTGCTCAAGTGGATCAAGGGTCTGCCCGTGGCCCGATTGGAGCGGGGGCAGATCTATGTCGTGGAGTGCTGGGCCACGTGGTGCGGTCCCTGCAAGCGGTCCATCCCCCACCTGACCGACCTGGCCAAGAAGTACGCGGACAAGGTCACCGTAATCGGCGTGAGCGTGTGGGAGAGGCCCGATGAGAAGACCAACGAGGCGATCCTGGCGTTGGTCGAACCCTTCGTCCGGGAGATGGGCGATCAGATGGGCTACCGCGTGGCCGTGGACGATGTGAACCGGACCATGGCCCACGCCTGGCTTGAGGCTGCGGGCAGAGACGGCATCCCCTGTGCCTTCATCGTGGGCAAGGACGGCAGGATCGCGTGGATCGGCCATCCCATGGCCATGGACCAGGTCTTGGATGGCCTGGCTGCCGGGACCTTCGATGTGGAGGCAGAGGCCCTGCGCCAGGACAAGGCCTGGCTGGAGGAACAGGAGGTGAAGAAGCTGACGGCCCCGATTCAGACTGCGTACAGGGCCAAGGACTACAAGGCCCTGGTGGCCGCGATCGACAAGGCCGTGGCAGCCAAGCCGGATATGGAAGGCGAGCTGTTGCCCCTGAAGTTCGACGCCCTGGCCCGCACGGACGAGACCGCCGCGTTCACGTATCTCAAGACCTGCCTGGACAAGGGGTCTTTCAAGAAGGACCCGATCCTGGCCTACAATGCAGCCCTGATGGTGGTCAGGAAGGACACGCCGGTCAAGAAGCCCAACTACACGCTCCTGGCCCAGATCCTGGAGCAGGCCCTGACCGCCCAAGGGGACGCCGCGTACGCGATTGGGGCCATGTACGCCCAGGTCTTGTTCAAGGACGGAAAGGTGGACAAGGCGATCCAGGCCCAACAGAAGGCCATTGAGGCGGCCGAGGCCCTGGCCGAAGGCAGGGTCCCCCCAGCCTGGCTGGAGGCCCAGAAGAAGACCCTGGCTGAGTATCGGGCGCAGCAGCAGAAGAAGTGACGCCCTCCGGGCTGGACCGGCCGAGACACCGTCATGGAAGGATCTCCTATGAAGACCATGCCCATTCTCTGCCTGTGTCTGTTCCTGGGCCCCCTGGCCCCTGCCGTGACCCGTGTGGAGGACGTCTCGACCTTCACCCTGGCCAACGGCATGAAGGTGATCGTCCTCGAGGACCACTCCATCCCCAGTGCGACCCTCTTCCTATTCTGGAGGGTCGGATCCAGGAACGAGGTCCCCGGTATCACGGGCCTGTCCCACTTCTTCGAGCACATGATGTTCAACGGGGCCGCGAAATACGGCCCCAAGGAGTTCGACCGCGTCATGGAGGCCAACGGCGGGTCCAACAACGCCTACACCTCCGAGGAAGTCACGGCCTACTTCGACAACTTCCCCGTGGAGGCGGCCCCGCTCATCTTCGAGATGGAGGCGGACCGGATCGGGCACCTGGGCCTGGACCCGTGTCCTATACACATCTCCGAGCCCA
>JAGOQT010000054.1 GCA_018007255.1 Phycisphaerae bacterium
CTCATGGGGTGGACAGTCTAGGGCCTGCCCACCCCTGTGTCAACGACGGCGTCCGCCAAGCCTGCACACGGGTCCGGTCGGCACGGGGACCCTGACTCCTAGCCCGCATTTCTCACGAGGCTTCGGACGGCCGAGGCAGAATGGAGGCTGTGGACCCGACTGGGCCCGACCGGAGGGCCGACGCATCGGCGACAGGTTGTTCTGAGCGCGGCATGTTGGCCGGATGCAAGGCCGCAGGCCCCGGTTGCCCGGAGGCGTACCCGCTGCGGTACGCTGAGGACAAACGGGGCCGAGAACGCAGCAGCCGGACAACAGGACCGCTCAGAACCGAAGGCTTGTGAGAAATGCGGGCTAACCCCGGACCACCGCGTCCTCGATCAAGGCGTCGTCCTCGCCGGACAGCACCGGCCCTGTGTCGGTCGTGGGGGCCATGGGCAGAAGGACGGTGAAGGTCGTGCCCTGGCCGGCCTCGCTGTCCACCCCGATCTGCCCGCCGTGGGCCTCGACGATCGCCTTGACGATGGCCAGCCCCAGTCCTGTACCCTTGATCTCTCGGCCCGGCCGCTGGACGCGGTAGAACCGCTCGAACATCCTGGGCAGGGCCTCCTTGGGGATGCCCAGACCCGTGTCGCGGACGCGGAGGCAGAACTGCCCGTCTTGGCGCCCGACCTCCAGGGTGATCTTGCCCCCGTCGGGGGTGAACTTGATGGCGTTGCTCAGCAAGTTGGTGACGACCTGGATGATCCGGTCGCTGTCGAAGACCGCCTTGGGCAGATGGGGTTCCAAGGACAGGGACATGGCGACCCGGCCCGCGGTGGCATGGGGGAGCATCGTGCCATACGCCTCCTCCACGACCTTGGCCAGGTCCCCCTCCTGCATGTTGAACTTCATGCTCCCCGAGCCGAGCTTCTGGAAGTCCAGGACGTCGTTGATCAGCCGCCGCAGCCGGTCGATGTTCCGCCTAGCCACGTCCAGGAAGTGCCGTTGGTCTTCGTTAATGGGACCGGCCACCTGGTCCAGGACGATGAGCACGGCCTCCTTCATCGAGGCCAAGGGTGTGCGAAGCTCGTGCGAGACCGTGGAGATGAACTGGCTCTTCATCTCCATCGCCTCCCGGAGTTCCCTCTCGACCTTGGCCCGGGCCGTGATGTCGTGGAGCGAGACCACGGCGTACTTCCTGCCGTCCATCACGATCGGCTCCGCGCTGATCGACAGGGACGGGCAGACCGGGCGATCGTGGACCCGGAGGTCCATCTGGATCTCGATGCCCCGCACGGCCAGCCCGGACTCGATGGACCGCCGGATCGTCCCGAACAGGAGGCAGTCCTCGCAGACCGGCTCGTCCCCGCACCGGCCCCGGCAGCAGGACGGATCGGCCGCCGCGTGGGCACACCCCAGCACATGGCCGGGCAGGTGACGGATGATCTGGGGGTAGTCCCTGCCCGAGATCGCCCGGATCGCGTCATTCGCGCGGTAGACCCGCACCGCGTCGTCCACCAGCAGCATGCCGACCGGCGCGGCGTCGAAGATGGCCTCCAGGTCCCGCTGTTTGCGTCGGAGGACCTCCCGGACTTGCCGCTGCTCCGTGATGTCGTGGATCACGCTGATCGAGCCCGCCACACGGCCCTCCGCGTCCTTCAGCACGCTCAGGGAGACCTCCACGTCGATGATCCCGCCCCGCTTCTGGATCATCCGGGTCTCGATGTGGCGCTGCGTGTCCTGCTGCGGCTGGGGACAGGCCCGGATCCGGTTCCACTCCTCGTCCGGGTACAGCGATCGGATGGGCCGCAGGCGGAGGTCCTCGCCGTCCATGCCCAACAGGCCCTCGGTGAACCGGTTCCACGAGACCAGCCGTTCTTGCTCGTCGGCGAGCAGGATCGCCACCGCCGAGTTGTCGAAGATGATCCGGTATCGCTCCTCGGCGACCCGCCTGGCCCGTTCGGCCTTCTTGCGCTCGATGGCGTACCGGATGGAGCGGACCAGGAGATGGCCGTCCAACTGGCCCTTGATCAGGTAGTCCTGGGCCCCCTGCTGCACGGCCTGGACTGCAGTGGCCTCGTCATTGAGGCCGCTCAGGATCACCAGGGGCACCTCCGGAACCACGGCCTGCAGGGCCGCGACCGTCTGCATCCCGTCGCAGTCGGGCAGCCCCAGGTCGGACAGGATGATGTCGAATCGCCCTTGGCCCAGTGCGTCCAGGGCCTCGCGGAGACACCCCGCACATCGGACCTTGGCCTCGCTCAGGGACGACTGGGCAAGGAGCCGCTCCAGGGACATGCGGTCGACGAGGTCGTCTTCGACGATCAGGATGCCCAGGCTCTCCGCACTCATGTGCACGACCTCCTTCTTCATGGCCGACGGGCGGCCCTCCGGCACGGCCGGCCGCGTGTTCGGTCCGGCCTGTCTTCGGAGGCGTTCACCGAAGGGCGGCCTGGACCTTCTCCATGAGTTCCGCAAAGTCAAACGGTTTGGTCACATAGTCCGCGATGCCGCAGGCCGAGGCGGCGGCCACGTCCTCGGGCGCTGCCCGGGCGGTCAGCATGATGACCGGGATCTCCTTCAACTCCGGATCCGCCCGGAGTCGCCGAAGCACCTCCTGACCGTTCATGACCGGCATGTTCATGTCCAGCAGGATCAAGTCCGGCCTCTCCGCGGCCGCCCGGTCCAGGGCCTCCTGGCCGTTGGCTGCGGTAACCACCGCGCACTGGGCGAACTTGAGCCGGTACACGACCGTGCTGACCAGATCCTGCTCGTCGTCCACGACCAGGATCTTGGGCGGGGCATCGGTCTTCTTCTTTGACTTGAACAGTCCCAACATGGCGATCCCTTTCCAACAGGGTCGTTGTCCTTCCACTCAGCGCCCCGGCGCCGCACAGGAGGGCAGGGCCTCCGCAGGCCCGGCACACCGGTCCAGGATCCGCTCCTGCTTGAACCGGTCCACCGCCGCCCGGACCTCGGCCGGCACGGGCTCGCCCTGGCAGACATGGGGAGACAACAGGATGACCAGTTCCGCGTAGGTCACCCCATCCCGCGTGCTCTTGAACAGGGGCCCCACCAGGGGCAGGTCTCCCAACAGCGGGACCTGGCTGACCTGCTTGGTCTTCTGTTGGCGGCGGAGTCCGCCCATGACCACGATCTGTCCGTCCTTGAGCAGGAGCCGCGTGTTGCTCTCCCGCGTGTCCACCACAGGGACCCCGCCGATCCCGGACCCGCTCTGGACGTTCAGTGTGGTCTTGGCGTCCAGGAAGACCTGATTGCCGTCCGTAACCGTGGCGGTCACCTCCAGGGTCACGCCGACGTCCTTGAACAGGGTCTGCTGGAGCTGCCCTCCCGCAGCCGACTCGGTGACGACCAGGTACGGGACTTCCTCCACGGCCTTGATCGTGGCCTTCTTGCCGCTGACGACCATGGCCCGCGGGCTGGCGATGATCTGGGCGTCCCGCTTGTCCTGGATCAGGTGGATCACGCCCCGCATCGTTCCGGTCACCACGCTCAGTTCCCCAGCGGACCCCAGGGTGTTGTAGGCGATGCCCTGCTGGAACATCTCCTCGACGTTCTTGACCATGCTCAACCGGTCCTGGGCGTCCGTGAAGTTCTGCCGGTATCCCACGTCGTCGGGCTGCTGTCTGAGGTAGTCCCAACTGACCCCGATCTCCTTGTCGTCGCCCAAGCGGACGTCCAGGAGCACGACCTCCACCACGATCTCCGGCGGGGTCTGATCGGCCTTCCGGATCTCCGCCAAGATCCTCTTGACGCGCTCCGGGGTGTCGCAGACGACGACCGTGTTGCTGGCCTCATTGGCCGACACGCTGCCGAGCGGGCTGACCATCTTCTCGACAATGGGCGTCAAGTTCTTGGCCTCGAGGAACCGCAGATTCACCGACTCCATGACCACCCCCTCGTGGGCCTGATCCGCCTTGCGGATCTCCGCGACGATCCGTCGGACGTCGTCCGGCGTGTCAAAGACGAACAGGGTGTTGCTGCCTTCCTGCACCCCGATCTTGCCCAGGGGGGACGTGAGGGCCCCGAAGACCTCTGCTGCGGTCTTCGCGCTGAGGTGCTGGAGACTCACAGCCTCCACCGACAAGGGAACGAAGCCGGTCGGTCCGACCCGGGACGTGTCGCCCGCCGCGGGCGCAGCCTGCGACAGACGCGCAGCCTCGCTCTCCACGAATCCGAAGGGACTGGCCCGCCGTTCCTCCGGGGCCACCGAGGTCGGCCGTTCGGGCGGATCGGCCTCTCCGGCCCCGAGGGCCTGCCCCCCCACGGCCCATGGGATCAGGATCGCGGCGGCCCACACCTGTCTAAGGCTAGTCATGTCGTACCTCTTCATTCTCCTGGATCACGTGGATCCCGACGTCCATCCGGCATTCCAGCAACGGGGTCTGCGGTCCGACCGGTTCCAGGCCCAGGGACCGGACCTCCACCCTCCGCGCATAGGCCTGCACGTCTGCGATGAACGACAGGAGCCCGTCGTATTCGCCCGTGACCACCAAGGTGACCCGGACCTCGTCCACGTCCAGGGGTCCCGGGGCGGCCGCCGCGGCCCGCCGCGGCCGGTCGGACCCCATGTCCACACGCGTGAGGGTGCACCCATTCCGCACGGCCAAGGCCTCCAGGTCGCCCGTCAGCGACTGGACCTGGCCGGGGCAGAACAGGAGCGAGCGGAGCCGGTCCAGCCGGGCCTCCAGTTCCTGGAGGGCCCTCATGTCCGAGGCCAGTCGCTCGTGGGCTGCGGCCTGCTCGCGAGCGGCCTGGGCCAACACGGGCTCGTACCGCTGGACTGCCCGCAGGTACGTGACCTGCGGGGCCACCGTCCACTGGTACATGGCCAATACGGCGATCAGCACAAAGGCGGACGCCAGGCCCTGTGTGGACGTCAGGTTCAGTTTGGTCAGACTCCGGATCTGCACGGATCAGGTCCCCTCTTGGCAACGGACAACACATCGAATCTGGTACACGAAATAAGGCCTGCCCCCTGCGGTCTCCTGGCCGCTCTTGACCACGGTGGCGGCAGCGATCCGCTCGGACGACTGGAGCCGCTGGGTGAACCCATAGGGGGCCCCGGACTGGAACGAGAATCCGTCAATCACCAGCTCGGGGCGCCCGGACTCCGCACCGGCCATGCGCGTGACGTACACGCCCTCGGGCGTGCCGTTGCGGACGTCGTCCAAGACCCCCGGCCAGTCGATCTTCCGCTGGGTCTGCACGATCTCCTCGATCCGACGCCGGCTGGCGGCCAGTTCTTCAATCCGGGCCTGGGTGTCACGGTGCTGTGCGACGAGGTCCGCCATCCCTGCGACCGGGCCGGCCTCCCCGGTCCCGGCCAGGCCCCTGCGAAGGCCCTCTGTGCGCACGGCCAGCCCCGTGGCCAGACCGGCCATGGCCGCGCACGCTGCAGCAGCCGCCAGTGCGGCGATCAGGCCCGCCTTTCGGGCGGCCCGCCTCTGCCTGACCTCGGGGGGCAGCAGATTCACCCCAAGCGCAAAGGCCTCGGGCGCCAACAATCGCATGGCCAAGCCCACGGCCGCTGGGGAGGCCTGGGCCCACAGGGCCGGATCAGGGCATTCCACGCCCAGGGCCGGACCGACCTGCCCCGGGGGCAGGACCTCCACCTCGGCAAGGGACCCCTTGGGCCTCAGACGGCTGGAGGCCTCGGCCTGCATGCGGACCCCGTCCTCGGGCAGGACCAGGACCCGCCATCCCTGCGAGTCCGGGGCGGACTCCATCTCGCAGAACTGGACGACGGCGTCGATCTCCCGGGCCAGGCGCTCGCAGACCGCCTCGCCATCGGACCAGGCGTCGGCAAGGTCCTGGCTGCGGGTGTACTCCAGGTGCCCTCCCTTGAACACGCCGAGGTCCATCCTCTTGCCGGCCAGCAGGACCACCATGCAGCGGCCGGACGAGGGCTTGATCCTCTTGGCGTGCAGGGCCCGCAGGGCCGACAGAAAGCGGGGTTCCACGACATCGACCCGTCCGCACGTCCCTGGGCAGGCCTCCACCAGGGACACGGCGTGCCGCCTGTCGGCCGCAGCCGCGAACACCCTGCGGCCCCCTGTGGACTCCAATGCGCAGTAGTCGGAGACGACCCCGGCCGCACCCAAAGCGACCGACTGACCGATCTCGCCCCGAACGAATCCGCCGATGTTGCCCGGAAGGGGATCGGGCAGGTCCAGGATCTGCATGCGGGCACACGACCCCCACACGGACACGCCCGTCCTCAGGCCCGTGTGGTGGAGCCAGCCGCCTTGGACGTCCCTGAGCCCGGCCAGGACCTTGGTCAAGGCCGGCTGCTTCCGGACTCGGCCGTCCTGCACGACCCCCTCCGGCAAGGGGGCTCGGGCCGCGTGGACCAGGACCAGTTGACCCCGATCCCTGCGCACCAGGGCCGTGCGGACCTCTGTCGGACCGATATCCACCCCCAACGAGATGCGGGGTCGCTCGCTCATTCGTTGATCCTCATCGCCCGGACCTGGATCGTGTAGGGCGGCGCACCACCGGCCGCAACGAAGTCCGCCTCCATGAGGGCGGTGAACCCGCGGGCCGTGACGGCCTCGGATCGGATCGTGCCCCCGCCCACGCTCACGGTGTAGGACCCGCCGTTGAACGGCTCGCCGGTCCACCCGGTAGTCCACGTCTTGTCCTGGCGCAGCTCCTTCAAGGCCTCCTCCAGGCCGGCCTCGGATGTAGCCAGGGCCTCGGCCGCGTACACATGGTTCTGCATCAACTGGATCTCCTCGGTGTTGATCTCCAGCATGCCCATGACCACCGTGGACAACAGGGCCACCACGAACACCACCATCAACAGCACAGAGCCGTGTGTCCTGGGTCTGACCATATCCTCCATCCCCGGTTTTCCTCGGAAGTCGGGTCCCCGTATCCTCTTGTCTTTCGGCATGAAATCACGATGACCTTACGCGTGGGCCCGGATTCGCAAGGCCCCCCTGGGCCCCTGTCCTGTGCCCAAGGCGTCCCATAACGGGCAGGGCCCCTACTCCAGGAGCAGGAGGATCTGGTCCGCCGTGAGCACACGACCGTAGATCCGCACGTCGTCGATCCGGCCCAGGAAGAGCCTCTGTGGATCCGGGTCCGGCCAGCGCCCCTGGTCCAGGATCCCGCCGATCCGCATGGCGGTCGCGCTGTTCAGTTGGCCCGTGTACCCCACTCGGGCTGCCTCCGGCACACCGTCCACATAGACCGTCATCTGGCCAGTGGACCCGTCCCGCGTGGCCGCCACGTGGTGCCAACTCCCGTCGTTGATCAAGGAGGTGGACAGTACGCTGATCTCCGTGCGTCCCAGGTCGCCCGTGCCGAACACGAACTTGCCCCGGTTGTTGGAGCACCCGAAGTCGTCGTAGTTGCCGCTCCTGCTCGCATCCACGATGCCCTCGCCGTCCCACCACTGGCTCGGGTTGCCAAACGGACCTATGGCCGCGGACGTGGTCCTGACCCACGCCGCAAGGGTCATGTGGTACTGGACTGTGCGGAAGCTGGACACATAGTCATTGGCCCCATCGAGGCTCAGGGCCCCGCCCCAGGTCCCCGTGGTCCACACAGGGCCGTTGACAAGGGTCCCGTTGGCCGTGCCGACCTGGTCTTGGGCCGTGGTGCCCCATGTCTCGTCCAACGGCAGGTGCTGGACCAGGTTGCCCACTGCATAGAGGTCCCCGACCTGGGCCGAGGTCAGGACCGTGTCGTAGATGCGGAAATCGTCCAGCCTCCCGCTGTAGTAGCCATCCGCCGAGTACTGAGACCGGCCCAGGTAGTTGCGGGTGGTCGTGCCCAGGGCCGAGGGCAGCACGGCCGTGGCACCGCCGGCCACCACGGCCCCGTCCAGATAGAGTCGCATGGCCCGCGTGGGTCCATCGATGGTCACGGCCACGTGGTGCCACCCGGTCGGGAGCGTGGTGGGCGAGTTCAGGACCGACTCCGCGGCGGACCCGCCCGTGGTGATCGCAAACCGCATGGCCCCGCTGGTCCCCGTCCGGGGGGACAGGAACATGTAGGCGTTCGTGTCCGTGCCGAAGTCGAAGATTCGCTGCCACGACCCTCCCGTGTTGAGGAACCTCGCCCAGGTCGCCACGGTGATGCTGTCTGCAGAACCGATCAACGGGCCGATCGGGAGATCTACGTAGTCGTTGCTGCCGTCGAATCCCAAGGCCCGGTTGAGGACCCCTGCGGTCCGCTCGCTGCCCGTCATGTTCCTCAGCGTCCCGTGGGCCCCGCTGTCCGAGGAGTCCAGGACCGTCAGGCCCGTGCCTTCGTCAAACCGCCACCGCCCGACCAGGCCCCGGGCTTGCACCGGGCCCCCGTCGCACCGCAGGCGCACGGACGCAGTCCAGGCCTGACTGCGCCCCCCCGGACCGGTCAGGGTCGTCTCGACCTTGACCAGCCGGATCTGGTTCCCGTCCGTGACCGGCGTGGCCAGGTCAGCATCGTCATAGCAGACAAACCGGAGCGAGGAGACCGGTCCAGCCAGATCCCCAAGGCCCCCGAGCGGGCCGAACTCCACGTACCCACTGGACCCAATGCCGTACCGATAGGTCTGGTCGTCGTGGCCCAGGAACTGGAGGTACCCTTGGGTCTGGCCCGGGTCGCTGACCGAGGTGACCCGCTTGGCAGCAGCCAGGTTCCTGTAGAGGTGGTCCACCAGGATGCGCCCATTCTGGGTCAGGTCCACGCCGCCCTGCCGGACCTCCCAACTGGTGCGGATGACCCGAAACAGCGGCACCGCGGCGGCAAACACCACGGCCATGACCGCCATTGCGACCGTGAGCTCCACCAGGGTCGTGGCCCTGCGCACAGGCCCCGGGTCGCAGCCCCGTGCCCCCCTCGCCGCTCCGGGCCTCCGGATCTTGGGTGCCGGCTTCGTCATCTTCTCGCGATCTTGGTCATCAGGGTCGCCAGGACCTCACTGGAGGCCAGGGCCCCGTCTCCGTTGGCGTCCACGCCGACCGATACCGTGACCGTTCGGATCGTGTCCTGGGTGGCGTCCGTCACGGTGCACCGATACGCCCCGTCCAGGGCGTGCGAGGACTGGCCGAACGACTGGTCGAACTCCACAGAGGCCTCCGTCCGGATCTCATCCAGCTTGGACTGCGCCAGGGTCAGGGACCGGGTCTTCCACTCGATCTGCCGAGCCATGGCCTGGGCCGCGGTCAAGGCGTGCAGGATCGGGACCACACTGCCCAACAGCAGGGCCGAGGCCACCACCACCTCGGTCAGGGTGACGCCCCTGGAGCGGCAACGGGCTGGAGTCCTGCAATGGGCCGGGCCCGGGTCCGGAGGCCGCCACTTCACTGCACGACTGAATGGGAGTCCGATCCGGCCCACGAGAGTCACTCCTTGGTGCACTGGACCGATCCGGTGGCCGACACCGCGTCCAGGGTGAGCGTCAGGGTCATGCCCTCCGCTGCAACGGTGATCTGGGTCCCGCTCTCGTCGGCCTTGAGGTTGCCCAGGGGCAGGTACACAAACCGCGACGCGCCCGCGCACAACACGGTCACACCCGGCTCGAAGGTGTGCGAGGCCGCCACCTGATGGGTGTCCACGGCCTCGATCCTGTAGCCGCTGTACGGGGCAGTGCCGGTCATCTCCAGCTTGTAGCCCCCGCGATTCGTGGCCGCGTCCCGGATCGCCATGGAACGCGTCAGACGCAGGTCCGTCACGAGCTTGGCGGCCGCGGCCTCGGCCCGCTTCATGCGGACCAGGGCGTGGGAGAACCGCGGGACGGCCACCATGGCCATGGCCGCCAGGATCACGACCACGACCACCAGCTCCGCCAGACTTGTCCCCTTGCGAGCCCCCACCATGGTGTTGTTACCCCCAATAAGCCAACGAGGATGATCCTCCGCCGGTCATCCTCGTTGCACAGATCCTCAGATGAGAGCCGGATCGGAGACTGGACCGTCTTCCGTCAGCCCTGTTTGGCGACTAGTGGTTGTGCTCCGTCACTCGATGCGTAACGCTGTTGAACTGGTAAGCCGTGTCAAACGGGCACTCCGGTGGCCCATCCGGGAAGTAACTGTCATTGGGGTCGTTCGTGATCACGTCCAGGCTGCTGGGCCAGGTCCCCTGTGTGGCGTAGTACAGCTCGATCTGGGCATTGAGCAGGTCCACGTTGGTCTTGCAGGCATTGGTCTTGGCCGTGGTCGAACTCTGGCCGATCCTGGGGATCGCAATGAAGGCCAGGGCTCCCAAGATCAGCACCACCACCAGCAACTCCACCAGTGTGAAGCCTCGACTCCTCGTACGACGCATCGGATGCTCCTTTCAACAAGAACCTGTTTGTACACTTGCCGTGTACTGCCTATCGGTCCCTGGGGACCGCGACTTAACCCGCATTTCCCGGCGGAGGCCACACGGACAGGCCTCGCGGCATCCGTATAGCGCCCGTCCCCAACGTCCGATCACTTCAAGTGGCCCATGTAGTCGAACATGGGCAGGTAGACGCCCAGCAGGATCAGGCCGATCAGCACCCCCATGACCAGGGTCAGGGCAGGCTCGACCTTGACCACCAGCTTGGCCACGCGGCGATTGATGTCCCGGTCCAGGAAGTCGGCCGCCTTGGTGAGCATCTCGGCGAGCATGCCGGCCTGCTCGCCGGAGTCGGCCATCTGGACCACAACCGGAGGGAAGAGGTCGTGCTCCTTGAGCGACCCGGCCACCGGACGTCCGGCCCGGATGGACTCCTGCAAATCCCTTGCGATCCGGGACATCCGGCTGTTGTGGACCACGGCCTGGGCGACCTCGATGGCCTCGATCAGGGGCACCCCCACCGAGACCAGGGCCGCGAAGGTCCTCGTGAAGCGGGAGACCACGATCAGCCGATGGACCCGGCCCAACACGGGCATGCGGAGCCGGGCATCGTCCACCCAGTCCCGGGCCGAGGGCGTCCTGAGGAGTCTGCGGAGGCCGACGACCAGGCCGAAGACCGCTACGGCAATGGGCAGCCACCAGCCCCGCAACGCGCGGCTGACCAGGATCAGGAACTGGGTCGGCCCGGGCAGGTCCACGTGCAGGCGGGCATACAGACGCGAGAACATGGGCACCACGAAGATCAACATGCAGGTCACCACGATCGCACAGACCACGCCCACGATCGCAGGGTAGGTGAAGGCCGACTTGATCTTTTGCCGGAGCTCCTGGCGTTTCTCCAGGTACTCCGCCACCCTGTCCAGGGACTCGGCCAGCTTCCCGCCGGCCTCACCGGCCCCGACCATGCCCACGAAGAAGTGGGAGAAGACCTCCGCGTGCCGGTCAAAGGCCTTCTTCAGACTGGATCCGGTCTCGATGCCCTGGCGGATGTCCGAGACCACGGCCCTGAGGGCGGGGCGGGTCGTCTGGTCCTCGATGTTCCGCAGACACTGCAGGACCGTCAGACCGGCTGAGTACATGCCTGCGAGTTGGTAGGCAAAGGCCACCACGTCCTTCTCGGGGATCCGCCTGAACCAACCGGGTGCGGACGCGCCGCCGGCCTTCTTGGCCTGGACCAGGGTGTATCCGATCTTCGAAAGCTCCTCCCGCAGGGCCGAGACCGTCTCCACGTCGCAGTAGGTCCCTGCGAACTGGTTGCCCTGGGCGTCTTTGGCAATGTAGGAGTAGACGGACATCAACCACCCCTGAGGTCCACGACCCGGGAGACCTCCTCGAGCGTGGTCGAGCCTGCGATCACCTCCACCATCGCACTCTCACGAAGGGTCCGCATCCCCTCCTGGACGGCCTGGGTCTGGATGGCGTCGTCATGCCGGCCCTCCAGGATCATCCTCCGGACCGCAGGCGAGACGGTCAGGATCTCGTAGAGGCTCTTGCGTCCCTTGTACCCGCTCTGGCAGCAGTCCCCGCATCCGGTCCCATGCACCAGGGACCTGCCCTCCTCGAGGCCGGCCTCGCCGGCCAGCATCTCGATCTCGGACTGGGTCGGCGGAGCGGGCTGCCTGCACCGCGGGCAGCAGGTCCGAACGAGCCTCTGGGCCACGGCGCCCAACAACGCGGAGCTGACCAGGAAGGGCGGGACCCCCAGGTTGACCAGCCGGGAGATCGCCCCCACGGCGTCGTTCGTGTGCAGCGTGCTCAGGACCAGGTGTCCGGTCAGGGCCGCACTGACCGCAATCTCCGCGGTCTCGCCGTCCCGGATCTCGCCGATCAGGATGATGTCCGGATCCTGGCGGAGGATGCTCCGCAGGGCCGACGCAAAGGTCAGTCCGGCTGCGGGCCGGACCTGGACCTGCGTGATGCCCGCGACCCTGTACTCCACCGGGTCTTCCACGGTGACGATGTTCGTGCGGACCGTGTTGAGCACCTGCAGGAGCGCATACAGGGTCGTGGTCTTCCCGCACCCGGTCGGACCCGTGACCAGGATCATGCCGTAGGGGTTGGTCACCAGATCGCGGAACGCCCGGTTGTCCTGCGGGGACGTGACGACCGCGTCCAAGCTCCATCGGTGGACGCTCTTGTCCAGGATGCGGAGCACGAGCTTCTCGCCCCCGACCGAGGGGAGTGAGGACACCCGCAGATCGAACTCCCGATCCGCGTGGCGGAGGGTCAGGTGGCCGTCCTGGGGCAGGCGCTTCTCGGAGATGTCCATGCCCGAGAGGATCTTGATGTGGGACACGACCTCCTTCTGGGCGGACAGCGGCACACTGATCGCATTCCGGAGGATGCCGTCCACTCGATAGCGTATGCGGAGCTCCGCCTCCTGGGGCTCGATGTGGACGTCGCTGGACCGCGCGTCGATCGCACCCCGCAAGACTGAGGCCACAAGCCGGGTCACCGGGTCGTTGGCCACCCGGTCCGACACATCCCGAACGTCGCGGGTCTCCAGGGATCCGCCGGAGTCGCCCTTGAGTCGCATGGAGGCGATGGCCTGCTTGGTGACATTGACCACGTCGAAGTGATCGTGGATGGCCTGGTGGATGGCCTGGGGCGTGGCGGCCACAGGGACCACCTTGTAGCCGGTCTTCATCTCGATCTGATCCCGGACCATGAGGTTCAGGGGGGAGCTCATGGCCACCACGAGCCGGCCCTCCTCCTGGCGGACCGGGATCAGGATGTGCCGGCTGGCCATCTCGTACGAGACCAGGTGGGCCACGACCGGGTCCACGGCCTCGGACGACAGGTTCATGAACTCGATCCGGTTGCCCGCGGCCACGGCCTGGATCATCTGCTCCTCCGTGAGCAGGTTCTCACCCCTGAGGATGCTCAGGATACCCTGGCCCGTATCCTCATGCTGGAGGACCACGCGTCGGAGTGTCTGCTCGTCCAGGAACTGCTCCCGCTCGAGGAGCGTCAAGACCGGGTCTTGTGTCTGCATAGGCCCTCTTCGCACCCAGGACAACCTTTCCATGCCCTATCGACAAGGCCCCAAGGGGACTTGATCTGCGTGCCCGCGGGCCGGCCCCGGATCGCCGGGCCGATAAGCCCGGGAATTTTCGGGTTAAGAAACGGGCCCGGATCGGGTAACCTAGCCTTGGGTTCTCTGTTGTCTGTGATGGCCTGTATGCCTATCCTCTTACTTCTGGCTTCTGGCTTCTGGCTTCTCGGCTTCTGATTCTGCGTCTGTGAAACGAATCGACGATCACACTCTGAAGGTCCTGGAGTTCGACCAGGTCCTGGAGGTCCTGGCCTCGTTCGCAGCCAGCGACCTGGGCAGGCAGGCGGCGAGGGCCCTGTACCCCTCCACCGATCCGGATTGGATCCGCATGCGTCTGGCGCAGACCGCCCAGGTTCGCGACCTCCTGGACCGGGGCGAGCGAATCCCCCTGGCCGGGATCCGCGACATCCGCCCCGTGTTCGAGAAGCTGGGCACCAAGCAGACCGTGTTCGAGCCCGTGGACCTGCTCCTGATCGCAGACACCCTGGCCGCGAGCACCAGGCTCAGGCAGTTCTTCTCGGACCTGGACCCTACCCGGTCGGGCGACCTGAAGGGCCTGGCCGAGCGTCTGCCCGACTTCGAAGCGGTCGTGCAGCGGATCCAGCGGTGCATCGACGGCGATGGGAAGGTCCGGACCACGGCCTCGGTCAAGCTCGTGGCCCTGCGGGAACGGATCGCCGACCTCGAGGAGCGGATCCGCCGGCGATTCGCCCAGATCATCGCCCTGCCCGAGGTCCGCAAGGCCCTTGAGAACGAGAACTTCCTGATCCGGCACGGCAGGCCGGTTGTGGCGATCAAGGCCCACTGCAGGACCAGCCTCCACGGCACGGTCCTGGACCGGTCCAACACAGGGGCCACCCTGTACATCGAGCCCGACGCACTGGTGGAGATGAGCAACGACCTGGAGGAGGCCCTGTTCGAGGAGAAGAAGGAGGTCGGCCGAATCCTGTGGGAGCTGACCCACGAGGTCCTCGTCCGGGAGCCCGAGATCCGCGTAGGCCTGCGAACCCTGGGCCTGGTGGACCTGATCTATGCCAAGGCCCGGTTCAGCATCGCCTACGGCCTGTCCTGTCCGCAGATCTGCCCCGCAGCCCAGGTCCACCTCCGGGATGCCCGGCATCCCCTGCTCTTGCGATGGGCAGCCGACCACCACCAACAGCCCGTGGACCAGGTCTTCGACCGGGTGGTGCCCATGAGCCCTCGCGTGGGCGAGGACTTCGACCTGCTCCTGATCACCGGTCCCAACACGGGCGGCAAGACCGTGCTGCTCAAGACCGTCGGCCTGTGCGTGCTCCTGGCCCAGAGCGGTTGTCCGATCCCTGCGCACGGGGATTCGCGGATCGGCGTGTATCGCCAGGTCTTTGCCGACATAGGAGACGAGCAGAGCATCCAGGAGAGCCTCAGCACCTTCTCCGCCCACGTCCGTCAGATCGTCCGGATCATGGAGAGAACCGGCCCATCCACCCTGGTCCTCCTGGACGAGCTGGGATCGGGGACCGACCCTGCAGAGGGTGCGGCCCTGGCCGCCGCCATCCTCGAAGGCCTTCTCACCAAGTCCGGACACGTGATCGCCACCACCCACCTGGGCGAACTCAAGGGCCTGGCCTTCGCCAATCCCAGGGCGGAGAACGCCTCTCTCCAGTTCGACACGGAGACCCTTCAGCCGACCTATCGGCTCCTGATGGGGACACCCGGGAGCAGCAACGCCGTGGCCATTGCCCAGCGTCTGGGCATGCCCAGACAGGTCACGGCCCAGGCCAAGGCCCTGATCGGGCTGGAGGCAGACCAGACGTCCCGCCTGCTCAACGAGGTCCAGAAGATCCGCCAGGTGGCCGAGCAGCGGAGACAGGACGCGGACCTGGCCCTCGAGCAGGCCCGGCAGATGAAGGACCAGATTGGCAGACAGGTCCAGGACCTCAAGGAGCAGGAGCAGCTCCTTCGCCGCCAAGCCGACGAGGCCATCGATCGCTCCCTGCGCCCGGTCCGGGACCTCGTGGACGGCTTCTCAAAGAAGATGCAGAGCGCCCCCAAATCTTGGAGCGACCAGGCCCAGACCCTGGCCGAGCAGGTCCGCCAGATGGCGGCCAGCACCCCGTTGGCCGTGCGCCACATGGAGTTCATCAAGGGCCTGCGCAGGGGAGACAGTGTGTACGACATCCCCTTCAAACGGACCGCCCTGGTCGACCGCATCCGCCACAACCGCCGTACCCTCGTGGTCCTCACGGACGGCAAGCAACTGGAGGTGCCCTTCGACCAAGTCAGGGGTCAGGTCTGCAATTA
>JAGOQT010000394.1 GCA_018007255.1 Phycisphaerae bacterium
GGCCATGACAGTACGCATCCCGGTTCAACGGGTTCAAACGCAAGTCCAGCTCCTCCAAACCCGTCAGACCGGACAGCGGACCCACGTCCTCGATCTGGTTCTCCCGAAGGATCAGAGACTCCAGGCCCGACAACCCGCCCAGAGGACCCACATCCTCGATCGAGTTGACCCGAAGCGAAAGCCAGCGAAGACCCGTCAGACCGGACAGCGGACCCA
Organism: Phycisphaerae bacterium; assembly: GCA_018007255.1. Taxonomy (GTDB): domain Bacteria; phylum Planctomycetota; class Phycisphaerae; order Sedimentisphaerales; family Anaerobacaceae; genus DTPU01. The sequence goes on from JAGOQT010000394.1 coordinate 217, forward strand.
CGTCCTGGATCCCACTGCGGTGCAGGTTCACGTGGAACAACTGCGGCCCCAGCCCCGACAACGGCCCCAGATCCTCGATCCCATTGTTGTCCGACAGAATCAGCACACGAAGACCCGTCACCCCGGCCAGAGGCGTCAGGTCCTTGATCTGGTTGTGGTCCAGATTCAGAACCTCCATGTCCCTGGCATACTCAAGGCCTGTCAGATCCTCGATCCCCCCGAACGTGCACGCAAACCCACGGCCCGTGAAACTCAGGCCCTCGTCCGACTCCACCGTCACCACAGGCCAGGACCCCATGTCCGCAGGGGTCGGATCCAGAACCCCCAACGCCTCCTCCACCGCCGACTTCAGCTTGGGATCCACAAAGAGCACAGGGGCCTCGGCCCACGCCGTGGACGCCGTGAAGACCGTGATCCACGCAACCGCCGAGATGACCGCATGTCTGGTACTCATGCCCTGCTTCTCCTGGCCTGCGCACTCAGTTCGGACTCTTGCTGGCCTGGGCCGTGCCTCCATAGGCCCCCAGGTTCACCCGGTCTCCATGGGGAGCAGGCTCCGGACCCACCGGGTCGCCCGGATCCCCTGCGTCGACGCACGGACTGGTGACTCCGTCCAGGACCCACTGCCGGGCCCCTGAACTCCATCGTCCGGCCCTGGACATCAGGTGGTAGTCACCCTGGACCCATACCGCCCCGGGCTCGCCCGGCACGGGCGTGGCCGCAGGATTGCACGGGTCTGTCCAACCGCCGCGGCGGGCAAACAGAGGGTCCGCGCCCGCCGGCCCACCCTGCATGTGGGTGTACGTGATCACCGGGGCACTCGTCCCGCCACCGATCCTATCCATCGGCTCATTGCCCCAGAGGATTGAGTTGGTCAGGACCGGGCTGCTGTCGGTCAGGGTCAGGGCCGCACCCAGGGGACCGGCGACATTATCGGCTATGGTGCAGTGCAGGAACGCCGGATTGCCGTCCCGGCACTCCACCACACCTCCCCCAACCCCGGTGGCCACATGTCCACAGATCACGCAGTGATCGATCACAGGGCTGCTGCCCACACAGAGGATCGCCGCCCCGGACGCGGCCTGGCCGCCTTGGACACGAAGACCGGCCAGGAGGCAGTCCGGTCCCTCCCCCTTGGTGAACGACACGACCGGTCCCTGTCCGCACCCGTCCACCACGGGCTCCTCCGTGTCAGCGGGGTCCACCAGCCACTGGCCCACCACGGAGATGCCCTTGCCCAATGCGTCCAGTCTCTCCCGGTACAGCCCCCCTCGGACCACGATCCTCGCCTTCGGGCCTGCCACCTCGATGGCCTCCTGGATGGAATCAAAGGGACGCCCCACGGACCCGTCCTCGTTCGGGTCAGGGACGGGGCTGGGAGCCACCCAGATCGTGTCCAGCGGGCTGTGGATCCAGCCCCCCGTAGGTGCGCTGTACTCTGTGGCCTCATCGCCCCTCTCGGAGACGGCCCTCTGGACCCAGTAGCTGTATCTCCTGCCGGGGGCCGCCTCACGATCCTCGAACCGGAGCGAGGTCTGCCAGGGGCCAATCGGCGTGGGCAGGCCTTGATCCGACCGCGCGCGATACACCCGGTAGAAGCTCGTGTACAGGGGACCGTTGCAGACCCCCTCCCACGCCACGAGGACCCTGTCCGGGTAGTCGCCCTGCGAGGCCCTGATCCCCCTGGGCGGATGCGGGTAGGGGTCGTACAGTAGCTCGGTCAGGCGCGGATTCCGGTCCACGATCGCTTGCAGGTCGCTGCAGTATGCTTCCTGATCCAATTCGGCGACCCGCAGATCCAGGGATTCCAGACCCGTCAGGGCAAGGAGCGGGGACACATCGTGGAGGTTTCGATTCCCGTGGAGATCCAGCCGGCTGAGGCTGCCCAGTGCAGCAAGTGGGGAGATGTCACGGAGGTCATTGTGTCGGAGGGTCAGGATCTGCAGATTCGGCAGTACGGGAAGGGAGGTGATCGTATCCAGCATGTTGTGGTGGATGTCCAGCTCGACCAGTCCTTGCAGGCCGGATAGCGGGGTCAGATCCGTGATCCGGTTGTTGCACAGGATGAGCCTCTGGAGACCCGTCAGCGTCGCCAGGGGGTAGATATCCTGGAGCAGGTTGTGGTTGAATGTAACCCAGAGCTCCTTCAGATTCGTCGCATGTTCAAGCCCCACGAGACTGGTGACCTGCCTGCGGATGCAGTAGAAGGGATCGCGGAGCTCAAGCATGTCCTCGTGGGTCACGTCCCAGACCCCCAAGGCCTCGTACACGGCGTCGTGGAGCCGATCGTCCTCGAAGTGGACGTAGACAGGATCCTCTGCTCGCGCAGTGCCCGCTGCACAGGCCTCGATCCAAAGGACCACCAGAATCACCGCGTGTCCGGTCCTCATGCCCTGGCTCTCCTGGCCCTCGCACTCAATCCGGACTCCTGCTGGCCTGGGCTGTGCCGCCATAGGCCCCCAGGTTCACCCGGTCCCCGTGGGGGGCAGGCTCCGGACCCACCCAGGCGCCAGGATCGCCTGCATCGATGCACGGACTCGTGACCGCGTCCAGGACCCAATGACGGATCTCCGGATCCCAACGGCCTGCCCCGGAACGCAGGTGATAGTCGCCAGGGATCCACACCGGCCCTGATCCGTCCAGCCCGGGCGCCCAGGACCCGCCGGTCGAGAACAACGGGTCCGTGTCCAGGTTCCCCTGCCCGGGCCACCCCCCGGCCACGCACGTGTACGCGACCGCCGGGCCCTTCGCCCCGTACACGAGAAAGGCTCGCGACCCGTTGCCCCACACGATCGAGTTGGCCAGCGTCACGGGGCTCTCGGCCAGGGAGAACACAGACCCTTGCAGGCCCGGGGTGTTGTCCGCGATCGTGCAGTGCGAGAAGGTCGCGCCGCTGTCCCGGCACAGGACAACCGCACCCTGGGACCCCGTGGCCACGTTCCCCACGATCAGACAGCGGACAAAAGTCGGGCTGCTGTCCAGGCAGTGGATCGCCGCGGCCCACTCGCTCCTCCCCCCGGTGATGACCAATCCCTCCAAGGAGCAGGGGGAGTCCTCGCCACGGGACCAGCACACCACAGGACCCTGCCCATTGCCGTGGATCACAGGGT
>JAGOQT010000395.1 GCA_018007255.1 Phycisphaerae bacterium
GGGCCAATCCACGTTCAGTAGCTCCAAGAGAAGCCGTAGATCTGCCATGCCTGACTCGGGTTCACTGTACCATCCCTGCCCGAGCCCAACAACGATCGAATGGGCGGTAGATCTCCCAGATCCGGGCAACTGGAGGACAGTCCCACGACGTACGCCGTACTCTTCCAGCCTGACAAGGGCGGTCCTGGCGGCTGGCTGACTGGATCACACCCACCCGCTGATGGCCTGGGGCCGTATTGGATCGAACTCGGCGTACACACCCAAGATCCCCGCTTGAATCAGACTCGTTGACGGTCTGTGCTGCGAGTGCCCACCCTGAGGCGAACAGGACACTGAGAACCGGTCTGAAGACGACCTTCCTCAATTCTGCCTTGATCACCCAGACAGGGTACTCAAGGGACCACCGCATCCTCGGCTGCACTGTTGGAGCCAAGGCCTTCCGGACAAGCTGACAAAGAGCAACAGCCATGCCCGAAGGTCCCTTGAGGGGGCAAACCCCCAAGAACAGAAGAGTTAGGGCTGATGGCCGTTCTGGCATGGACACATTGCCCAGAAGACGGCTTGGCATTGCCTGACTAGACCATGTACAATCCATGCATGGGAACAGCTAGTCTCAGATCAGAGGACCGACGGTTCCTCTCCCTGGTCTCGGAGGCGGCATTCGCCAATCCCTTCAGCCTCCGCAGGGTGGAGTTGGATCGCCGGATCATTGGGGGCCGGGGCCACGGCCAGTGGCCCGACATCGTTCCCGAGGTGATCGAACAGGTCCGCTCTCGCCTCAAGACCCTCGAGCGGGACGGGCCCTGCCGGATACAGGACTTCCCTGAGCAGGACCAGGTCCTGATGGCCATGGTGCTCCTCTTCGTGATCTTCCATAAGTACGGCCCCTCCTTTTGCGAGTTGATCGCGGAGCAGATGCGTGCCGAGGGCGAGTCGGTCCAGGTGGGCTTCGCCAAAGAGGCCCTCCATGACCTCCGAAGGTGCGGTCTCGACGAGGCGATGGCCCTGCGGTGTTTCGCCCTCCTGTACCAACTGCAGCGGGCCTATTACTTCATCAACCAGGGATTGGTGGGCCAGTGCCCCTCGATGAGGCGACTTCGAGAGGGCCTCTGGAACACGATCTTCACGCACGACGTGCACCTCTACGGCCAGACCCTGTGGGACCGCATGGAGGACTTCTCGATCCTGCTGCTGGGACCGACCGGGGCGGGAAAGGGGGCCGCCGCAGTGGCGGTGGGGCGAAGCGGCTTCATCCCGTTCGACGGGAAGAAGGGGGCCTTTGCCAGGAGCTTCACAGAGACCTTTGTCTCCGTGAACCTCTCACAGTATGCCCAGACCCTGCTGGAGTCCGAACTCTTCGGCCACACCAAGGGGGCCTTCACGGGGGCAGTGACATCCCATGAGGGGCTTCTGTCCCGGTGCGGCCGGCACGGCTCGATCTTTCTGGATGAGATCGGCGACATCGGTCCCGCCGTCCAGATCAAGCTCCTGAAGGTCCTGGAGGAACGGACCTTCACGGAGGTGGGGGGCCATGATGCGCTCCGCTTCGAGGGCCGGGTCATCGCCGCAACGCATCGCGACCTGGCGTCCCTTCGCCGGGAGGGGCGATTCAGGGACGACTTCTACTACCGTCTCTGCAGCGACTGCATCGAGGTCCCCGGCCTCGTCCAACGGGTCCAGGAGGACCCCAAGGAACTGGACATCCTGATTGCGCACACGGTTCGCCGCCTGATCGGCCAGGACCTTCCCCAGCTCTGCGGGATCGTCCGCGAGGTGATCGACCTGCGCCTGAGCCCCGGCTATCCCTGGCCTGGCAATGTCCGGGAGTTGGCGCAGTGTGTCCGCAGGGTGATCCTCAAGAACGACTATGAGGCCGACCTTGTGGTCCCGCTGCCCGAGGGGGGATATGCCCTCGCAGAGCAGATCCAGGGCGGTGGCCTCACCGCAGAGCAGGTGCTCAGCCTCTACTGCAAGCTCCTGTATGACCGGTTCGGCACCTACGAGGAGGTGGCCCGCAGGGCCGACCTGGACCGCCGCACGGCCAGGCGTTATGTGCACATGGGGAAACCCGGGCTCGGGCCGTGACCGTGAGCCGGGCGTCGGCGCCTTGAGGAATCCGGGCGCCGAGGCTACACTGCCACCCGATCGGAGCTTGTCCAGGAGGCCGCCATGTACATCGTGCACGTGTTCGCCCGCGTCAAGCCTGACCAGGTCGAGCCCTTCAGGCGGGCCACGCTGGTCAATGCCCAGGCCAGTTGCCGGACCGAGGCGGGGGTTGCCCGGTTCGACGTGCTCCAGCAGCAGGACGACCCCACCCGGTTCCTCCTGGTCGAGGTGTACCGCACACAGGAGGATGCGGGCTGGCACAAGGGCACGGCCCACTACCTGGCGTGGCGGGACGCGGTCGCCCCCATGATGGCGGAGCCCAGATCCAGCCTCAAGTACACCAACGTGTTCCCGGACGACCAAGGCTGGCGTCCGGTGCCCTATGCCGTCCAAGACATGGATCCGAGACGCCATCCGACCGGTACCCCTGTAGGTTCTGGGCTGAAGGGGCGGATTCTGGCTTCTGTTCTCTGAATTCCGGCCTTTATGTCCTTTGAATTCGCCACAGCCACCCAGATCGTGTTCGGACCTGGAATGATCCAGCGGGTCCCGCATGCGGCGGCCCGCATGGGCAGGCGTGCCCTCCTGGTGACGGGACAGGACGCACGTCGATCGACCGCCCTCAACGAGGCAGTGACGAGTGCGGGTTTGGTGTGCACGGTGTTCCACACCGGCGGCGAGCCGAGCGTGCCCATGGCCGAGAAGGCCGTCGGGCAGGCCAGGCAGGACCAGGTTGACCTCGTGATCGCGATCGGAGGCGGCAGCGCGATCGACCTGGCCAAGGTGGTGGCCGCGATGCTCACGAACGAGGGGGACCTGGCATGCTACCTGGAGGTCGTGGGGCAGGGCAGGCCCCTGGCCCATCGGTGTGTCCCCTGGATCGCGATCCCGACCACGGCGGGCACGGGCGCTGAGGTGACCTGCAACGCGGTCCTGGGCGTACCCCAGCACGGACGCAAGGTCAGCATACGCAGCCCCCTGATGCTCGCCTCGCTGGCTGTGGTCGATCCCGAGCTGACCTACAGCCTTCCGCCCCAGGTCACCGCGAGTACCGGCCTCGACGCCCTGACCCAGCTCATCGAGCCGTTCGTCAGCACGGCCGCCAATCCCATGACCGACGGGCTGTGTCGAGAGGGCATCATGAGGGTCGGCCGCTCCCTTCGCAGGGCCTACGCGGACGGCCGCAGCGCAGCGGCCAGGGA